>JAKQBZ010000041.1 GCA_029559435.1 Deltaproteobacteria bacterium
ATGGGTGATATCCCGCGGGGCATAAGAAAGGTATCCTGATGATACACGGCAAAGTGGTATTCTGCCCAGTAGGACGGGAGATTGAGGTCGCATACGGTTATTGTGTCTTCCGGAATAGACTCCCGCAAGAGCCTCGTCGCAGCATAGGCAGAAGACCTTTTAAGAAGAGACGCCTCCTCGATGGCCTGGAGGTTTTTCAGCCGTGCCAGGTCCCAATCGAACCTTCTCCCTTCCAGGACACGGAAAAGCCCATCAAGTATTTCTTTGAGGTCTCCTGTGATGCCGAGCCTTGTGGGATAGTTTTTCCCTATCCAGCGGTCATCGATATCGATGTGGACGAGCTCGCGGATCTTCACCCCCCTTCTCCTGGAATCCACATCGCGCAGGCGTGTTCCGATGGCGATAACAAGATCGGCCGATGCGATCATATCCCGCACGATCCCCTTTTTCATTACGTTGCCGAATGAACAGGGGCTGTCTTCCCGTATGGTGCCTTTTCCGCCGGTTGTCGTGAGGAAGGGGATCGAAGAGACGGCACAGATACGCTCGAGCGTCTGCTGTATGCCATGCAGCATGAGGGATTTCCCGCCGATCATGAGAACCCTTTTTTTCTTATAGAGGACCTTTTCAAGGCTGTCGATCGATCCGGATAACCTGGCGGCAACCCCTTCTGCGCCTATGGACCTTGTTTTTTGAGCGTTGGCAGCGCGGGATGCATGGTGCGTTGCGGGCACCCCTTTTTCGAACAGGACATAGGGTATCGATACGACGACAGGGCCTTTCCTTCCTGAAAGGATGGTATGATAAGCCTCCGCGAGGGTTGGAGCTATATGCCCGGCGTCGCGGATCGAAAAGGTTTTTTTCGTGAAATATTTGAAGATATTTTCAGGCTCTTTCAGCTCGTGGAGTATACCTTTGCCCGTTGCCTTTCTTTCCGTATCAATGTGTATGATCAGGAGCGGAATGTCGTCGCTGTAGGCCTCCATGCAGCCTGAGACAATATTCCCGAGGCCCGGCCCCGGCGTAACCATTACTACGCCGGCATTTCCGGAAGCCCTTGCATATCCATCGGCCATGGATATGACGCTGGATTCATGCCTGCCCATAAAGGCTTTGATATTGTTTTGTTTTTCGAGCGCATCGTTGAGGGGAAGGGTATGAATACCCGGTAAATGAAAGATATTTCTGATATCATTATTTCGAAAAAAATCTATAATTGCTTGTTTTCCAAGCATTTATCGCCTACCGATGTAAGTTTAGCATAGTGAACTTAAAAGTTAAATAAAAATTTACTTGACAACC
This sequence comes from Deltaproteobacteria bacterium, assembly GCA_029559435.1. Taxonomy (GTDB): domain Bacteria; phylum Desulfobacterota; class Syntrophorhabdia; order Syntrophorhabdales; family Syntrophorhabdaceae; genus UBA5609. Next base: position 1,303 of record JAKQBZ010000041.1, read on the forward strand.
GTTGCCTATATTTTGTTTAATTAAATAAACTTCTTGTAAGTATTTACTGTTATTATGAAAGTTGACGAGGCAAGCATAGGTGAACGAATAAAGATGCTGAGGCAGGCAAAGTCTCTTACCCAGGAGGAGCTTGCCACAAGGGCAGGCCTTACGAAGGGCTTTATTTCACAGGTAGAACGGAACCTGACCTCCCTGTCTGTAGAAAGCCTCATCGGCATACTGGACGCACTCGATGAGAAGCCGTCAAACTTTTTCAACGGGGCATTTGATGAAAAGATCGTTTTTAGGTTCAGAGACAGGGTTGAACTGGAAAGAGAGGATGTGAAGAGATTTCAGATACTTGTTCCGGCTGCGCAGAACAGGCTGATGGACCCTGCACTGCTTGAGCTGGACGTAGGGGAGAGAACACCGGAAGAAGAGCCGCACGGGGGTGAAGAGTTTGGTTTTGTGCTTGCCGGGGGCGTTGAGGTTGTACTGGGAGGGAAGCCCCACAGGGTGAAGCGGGGTGA
>JAKQBZ010000046.1 GCA_029559435.1 Deltaproteobacteria bacterium
ATTTCAATATGCTGACGAACAGCACCGACTCTTCTAAGAATCTTTTGCTCATCTTTTATACCGACGCAACAACGCCTATTGTTTTATATATGTCAAATCCCGTAAAAAAGTAAAGCATTAAACCGGGATATTCCGCAAATCGCCGATAACCAACAAATATCCGATAACCAGCGAAGGAATGCCCGGACGGAGAGCGATACAGGGAAACTTTTTTTGGATATCGGGTTTTGGTTGCTGTTCGGCGGGGAAGAAAAAAGGGACGCCCGCGGGCGTCCCTTTTTATGTTTCTTGTCAGGTGTTATTTCTTCAGGTAATCGGTGCAGAACTTCACAGCTTCGTCACCGGGAATACCCTTCCCCTTGGCGGTCTTTATATAATCGTCAAGGATCGGCTTCACTGCTTTTGCCCATTTGGCATCTTCTTCCTTGGAGAGGGCGATGATCTTGTTGCCTCTCTTTTTGGTGAACTCATAGCCTTCCTTGTCGATCTCGTCCCATACCTGGCCCTGTTTTACTATCCATTCCTTGCTCACGTCCTCCATGATCTTCTGTACGTCGGGCGGCAGGGAATTCCATTTTGCCTTATTCATGACGATAAACATGCCTGTTGTGTAAGCGGAACCGAAGTTCTGGGTCGTTGAGCTCACAACCTCGCCCCATTTCCAGCCCTGGAGGGCCTCGATAGGCGCCATTGCGCCTTCTGCAACGCCTGTGCGGAGGGCGTCATAGGTCTCAGGCATGGTGGTGCCCACAGGTGCTGCACCTAAGGCCTGGACGATCTTTGCGGCAAGACCGGTTGCCCTGATCTTTTTGCCCTTCAGTTCCTCCATCTTTGCTATGGGAGTTTTTGAATGGAGAATCCCCGGGCCGTGTGCGTGGAGGAAAAGCACCTTCACATCGGCCAGCTCTTTTGGCTGAAACTTCGCGTAGAAGGCGTTTATCAGGCTTGTTGCCTGCGCGCCGCTCTTGTAGCCCAGAGGAAGGTCTATGACTTCCATCATGGGGAATTTGCCCCGGGTGTACGCGAAGCAGCTTTCGCCGATATCCGCGATACCCTTCACAACGTTGTCATAGGTCTGTGCTGCAGGTGTCAGTGTGCCGCCCGGAAAGTAGGTGATCTTGACTTTGCCCTGTGCCCTTTTTTCTACCTCTTTGCACCATGCGTCAGCAAGAACGCTGTTCTTGTGCGGTGCCGGGAAGAAGTTCGAAAAATTGAGCGAGATAGCCTTCTGCTGCGCACCAGCAAGATTCGGCATGGAAATAAGGCAGATGGATACGACGAAGAATAAAAGAAAAAGCTTTACCCCTGAATGTTTCATACACAACCCTCCTGGAATGATGAGATTTTACACATTTTATAGTAAACCTGAATCAATTTGTCAACAAAATTGCCGCAATATTCGAAAATATAATATTTAAATTCATGATAATGAACATAAAACTTATCGTAATAAAATATTAAAATAATACCTTTTATTGTTTATGTAATAAAATTAATTTGAGATTTTCCTGAAACATAGCGAATCTAGCTACGTCAATCTTTTTAGTACATCGCCAATGTGCTCACGCATAAGCGTTGAGGCGCCCTTTGCATCTCCATCCTTAATACAGGTGGTTATCTTTTTGTGGAAATCAAGGATGACGCGGTGGTCTTCCAGGCTTAAACTGATCTTCTTGAATTCATCGTTCAGGATCATAGCAATGGCATCGATCACAAGGCAAAGCAATTGATTTTTTGAGGCCATCGCCACCACCTGATGCCAGTCGATATTCACAATAATCGGAATCTTGTTTTCCTGCATCGATTTGTCCCGCAGGGCAATCAAGGCCTCTAACTGTTTTATGTCTTCCTTAGTTCTTTTTGCGGCCGCGAGGGCTGCAATTCCCGGTTCGATAATCTCTCTAGTCTCTAGAAGTTCATGAAAACTGATCTTGTTCATTTTGATTATATCGTAAAGCGTATTGGAGAACGAACGCATTGCCTTGTCGATGACATATGCGCCGCCGAATACGCCTGTTTTTATGACAATAAACCCGAGCCGTTCCAGTGATTTCAAGGCCTCTCTCAGAGATCCTCTACTTACATTGAACATTTCCAGAAGGTGTTTTTCTGATGGCAGCTTTTCTCCCGGTTTATATACGCCGTCGATAATGCTCTTTTTTATCTGAAACACAACATTGTCCGAGAGTCTTCCTCTTTGGACCGTCTTAAATACAGACTTCATTTTACTGCCTGTCACAGGCGCACCTCATTATCAAATAGCAATTTTAATAAAGATAATAGAACTACGCTTTTCTGTCAAGACAATACTCTATGCAGCGGTAACCATTTTCTTAGTACTATCAACTACTTCTCTTTCCCGCCTAACCTGAGCGGACTATATTCAACCCCGATGTCTGCGTGTCATCTTCAACGCCCTCCCACCTTCTGAAAAGGTGGTGGTCGATGTCAAACTGGTCAAGAATCTTTCCTACCGTGTGATCAATGATATCTTTGATGGTCTTCGGTGCATTATAGAATGCGGGAACAGGCGGAAGGATAACACCTCCCAGGTCGGCAACCCTTCCCATCATTTCAAGATGGCCTTTGTGAAGAGGGGTCTCTCTTACCATGAGAACGAGCTTTCTTCTTTCCTTCAGGGCAACGTCTGCCGCCCTCACGATGAGATTGTCGTTGTATGAATGGGCAACGCCTGACAGCGTCTTTATCGTACAGGGGACGATCACCATCCCATCGGTTTTAAAAGACCCGCTTGAGATGGAGGCTGCCATATCTTTTATATCATGTACCCGGCTGGCAAGTTTCTCTACGGTATTGACCTCGAAATCACTCTCTATGCATATGTTCCTTTTGGCCTGCTCAGAAAGGATCAGATGGGTCTCCACATTCAGCTCAGCCAAGACCTCAAGGAGCCGTATCCCATAAATGACGGCCGTTGCCCCCGTAATTCCTACCACTATCCTTTTCACGATACCTCCTGTTTTACTTTTTATTATTTTTTGACCCTCCACAACTTTATGGTAAGCAGGTTATAGCTGTCGGGGCAGTGAACTACCGCTTCATCGGTCCCCCAGGGATAGCTCCCGTCGAATTGCATCACCTGGAGCGTGGGAAATATGGCATGATAGAGAAAGCCACACATGCCCCCGGTATTCCAGCAACTGACATCGAACTGGTCTCCAACCTTGTGGCCTGCGTTGCATTGTCCTTTCAGGCCGACAACCTCTGCCTTGATCTTTCTTCCTAAACCAGGATCTTTTGCCATTGATTTACCTCCTGAGAATATTGTTCAAGTGGCGGTACCCGTTTTGTTTGCCACCACTTGTTTTAATATGACTTTCTTACCGTAATTTATACGCAATACAGGAGCTATACAACAGATGCCGATCAGGCTTGTAATTAACTCGGGGTAGACAAGCAAAGCCCCGCCCGCGAAAAGCAATACCTTTTCCCAGCGCGACAACGAAGTAAATAACCAATTTGACACAGCAGAAGAGAGGGCAAAAACCCCTATAGAACACGATAAAACCGTTATGGCAATTTTCAAGACGCTTCCTTGCAGCAGTATCGATTGCTCGTATATCATAACGTAGGGGATGATGAACCCAGCTATGGCATATTTAAATCCTGCAAAGCCTATCTTCACGGGATTATCTTCCGCTATTGCAGCCGTTGCGTAAGCGGCGACCGCGACGGGCGGAGTGACGGCCGAGATGCAGGCAAAGTAGACGAGGAACAGGTGGGCGGCTATTATCGGAATACCGAGAGTAGCTATCGCCGGGCCGCAAAGGACGGCAGTCAGTATGTACACAACTGGAAGCGGCATGCCCATGCCCAGTATGAGTGAGGCGATCATAGTCAGAAAAAGTGCCAAGAACAAGCTCTGGTGGGATACCGCAACAACTATGCTCGCAAATTTGCCGCCAAGTCCCGTCAGGACGATAGCGCCGACAACTATGCCCGCAGACGCACATGACGTTGCAACTGATATGGATGTCTTTGCTGTTGCCTCCAGCGCCTTAACAAGGCTGCCAAAATTCATGCGGGTTGTCTTCCGGAAAAAGCTTGCGAGAAAGATCAAAAAGGAGGCGACGACAGCACACAGAGCAGGGGCATAGCCCACGATCAGCAGTATTATGAGGACCGCAATCGGTCCCATGTATTGTAAACTTATGGGGATTGTTTTGATAAAACTCGGCAGTTCATTTTTGCGGAATCCTGTAATGCCTGTTCTGGACGCTTCAAAATAGACGATGAGAGAGCATGAAAAGAAATAGAGTATGGCCGGGAAGATAGCAGCCTTGCATATATCTATATACCTGGTACCGGTCATTTCGGCCATAAGGAAGGCTGCCGTTCCCATGACCGGGGGCATTAAAGCGGCGCCGGTGCAAGATACGGCGGTGATCGCGCCGGAAAATATGGATGTAAATCCTGTCTTTTTCATCATGGGGATGCTGAAGGAACCAACCGTTACCGCACTCGCTGTCGGGCTGCCAGTCATCGTACCGAAGAGGGCAGCTGAAAAATTACCGATGTGTCCCGCTGCGCCCTTCAGGCGACCCATCAATGACATTGATATATCGACGAAGAACTTTGCGGCGCCTGAGGCTTCGAGAAAGGCCCCGAAGAGCACAAACTGGATAACAAGCGTCGCCACAACCGCTATGGGTGTGCCGTGAATGCCGTCGAGCGTCAGGTACATTGATTCGATGATATCGCCGCCGGAGAATCCGCTATGGCTGAACATGCCTGGCAGGTAATTTCCGAAGTAGCAATATACGAGAAAGAATACCGCGATATAGACAAGGGGCATCCCGATTGTTCTGCGTGTTGATTCTAATACCAGTAAGATTGCCAGGATGCCAAGTCCGTACTCGATGGACGTCAGCTCTCCGACCATTGTAGGACGCACAGATATTGTCTGGTAATTTGCAACAACGTAAAATCCGACGACCAGCGACAACAGGGACAAGACAGCGTCGAAGATGGCAATATCTTTTCCCTTGCCCTTGAAAGGAACATAGAGAAAAGTAAGGCACATGAACAGCGAAAGTGTAATTGCGTAATTTGCAAGGGGCCTGGTGAGGCCGAAGAAGCCAATATACACATGGTACAAGGTAGCGAGAATCGCAATGACCTTTGCCACCTTCTTCATAACCGAATCAAATCTCATAATCCCCCTCCATTAAGGCTGATCCCCCAAGGGAACTTGCCTTTATCGGCGAGCAGGGGCTCCCGGCACGATGCCCCGTAGGATGCACAGCCCGGGAGCTCAGTGTAATTACATTATTTCAGAACGCCGATCTCTTTATAAAATTTTATTGCCCCCGGATGCAGAGGAACGCCCCCTGTGGACATCATGAAAGCGGGGTTTAACCCCTTCAGGACCACGTGGACGCTGGAGAGGTAATTGCGCTTTTCGTAGATTGACTTGGTGATCTTATAGACGAGGTCCTCGGGCAAATCAGCCTTGCAGGCAAGGATATTCCTGGCGGCTATCGTTGGAACGTCAGCATTTAAGAATTTATATGCGTTGGCGGGGATTATCATTTTGCTTGTTCCGAATTCCCTATTTAACGCACTTATAACCTTTTCACTCAAGGGGAGTATGGTTATGTCGTGCGTGCCCCCGAGTTCCACAAACTGAGTGGTAGGGACCGGGCTGCAGCCGCTTAAAGAATCGAGACTATCGCCCCGCATCAGGTTAATCGATTCCCCATAGCTGTTGAAAAAGATCTTGCCGCCCCAGCCTTGCAGCGCCTTATAGTCGAACCCATACTGCTCAAATATCCTCTCGCAGACTATTTCCATGAAATTGCCCTTCTTGTTGGGTGAATGGCGCAACTTGTACTGCTTTGCTTTTATATCTCCGAAGTCCTTGATCCCCGTCTTTTTAAGGATAACAAACTGAAAGGGCTCATCGAACAGGGCTGTGACGGCCTTGATGTTCTTCATCGGAGTTTTGTAGGGCTCTTTGCCGTTCAACGCGCTCATGGCCGTTGACGAGACGCCTATAGCAAGATCGGACGACCCCTTTTCCAGACGGATGAAATTAGTCGAGTCAGTGCCGGTAGTCGTTGATATTGAAGAGCCTGAAGGAAGGCTCCGCCTTAATGACTCGGCGACCCCTTCCGTTACGGCTGACCATGCCCCTCCTGCAGTACCGCCGCTTATCACTACCTTCACAGGTTTTTCTGCTGCGGTAGCCATAGATACTACCAGTAGGCATATCAGTAAAACAGAAAAAAATACCTTACCCATGCAAATACGATCTTTTTTCATTTCTTCCCCCTTCTTTTTTTATTTATTTTTCCCTGCTTCTCAAATAGTCTTAAGAGATCATTTTTTGCAACTTTTCCACGCTGATTCCGTGGTAATGAATCTAAGAAAATAATCTTTTTTGGTATCTTAAAATCGGGAAGCGTTTTTTTGCAATGGCCTATTATCTCGTCAGCGCTTGTACCTGCCCCTGTCTTTGCCACCGCAAAACAAACAACCTCTTCCCCGTAGATGCTGTCCGGCACCCCCAGCGTTGCTGCTTCACTGATCGCCGGATGCTCCATCACGCGTGACGTGATCTCCATGGGAGAAATATTGATGCCGCCCCGGATGATTAGATCTTTTTTCCTGCCCGTAATATAGATGTATCCTTCTTCGTCCTTGTAGCCCAAGTCGCCGGTTGGAAAACCATCCTCGGGGAACCGTTCGGTGTTGCCGTCATCCTTTACATAGCAAAGCCCCATGGATCTGCCACCTACGACCATTTCTCCAGCCTCGCCAGGCGCGCACTCGTTGCCCTGTTCGTTCAGGAACCTGATCTCCTTGTGCTTCATAGGAAGGCCAACGGAACCGACCTTGCGTCTGCCGGGAGGATTTCCTACCATCCATCCCGCTTCGCTCATCCCCATCATCTGCTGGATAGGAATCCCGTAAAGCTCCTCGAATCGCAGATGACTCTCCACGCTCAGTGGCGCCGAGCTTGAGGTTATATATTTCAGCGAGGACACATTGTCTCTTCCCAATTCAACGGGCTCATTTATAAGCATGTTGATGACGGCAGGAACGCCTGACGAGATTGTGATATCGTGTTTTTTCAGCCAATCGGGGAAATGTCTGCGGGAGAACTTTTTAGCGAGAAAAAGGGTGGCCCCGTTGAACATAGAGGAAAGCACTGTAAGAAGCTGTACAGATGCCCAGTTATAGGCCCGGTATTCGAGCACTCTATCCTGACTCGTCATCCCAGTCCTGTCGACAATCTCATCGGTCATATAGAAGAGACCTTCCCGCGATATATGGATTCCCTTCGGGGTTTCAGTTGTGCCGGATGTATAAAGGACAACACAGACATCCTCTTTTTTTATATTCTGTCCGTTAAATATTGGGTCGTACGTTATGATTTGTTTGAAAAAGCCGTCGCCGTCCTGTCCGGTCCCGTGCTCCGAAAATTTTATCCAATCCGACGATGGGCACTGATCCGCATCTAGGTTTAAGTCCTCATCAAAGAAGATAATTTTGGGCTTGACCATGTTGACGATGCGATAAAAGTTGCTTTCGCTTTCCTCAAAAAATATGGGATTTACAATTGCGCCATACTTTAATATCCCGAAATAGATAATAAGCGTTTCGATCGTATTTTTCCCGATGAGGCTTACCTTGTCGCCGGCAACAATCTTTTTTTTCCGCAGGAAACCGCTTATCTGGTTACAGTAAATGTTCATCTCGCCGAAGGTGACGCCCCTGCCTTGATCCAGGCTTTCGATGTAAATTTTATTTGTAAAGTTTTTAGCGTTGCGCTCGATTATTTGAGACCAATCTTGATAGACGTTTTGATTTTTCTCCTGTTCCAACAGAATAAACCCCCTTTCCATGGTAGGGGACCCCGCCCGTGTCGGGCAGGGTCCTGCAATATGCGTATCTAAAAACCTGTCCTCGCGAAGAGTTTAGCGTATTCTGCCTGAGGCGCCTTTCCTTTTGCTATCTGCTCGTCCGAGAACCACTTTTTCGGATCAACAACCTCGATCGGATATTTCGCCTTCTCGAAGGCATCCACGTATCTGAAAGGCACAGTGGCATCAAGCGCGATGGCGCCTGAAAATCTGATATTGGTCTGCGTCCAGTCCTTCTCGCCCGCCGAGCTTCTCTCTGCGGGCTGGAAGGTCTGCCCCGCACCTCCCGGCGACACGATCATGATGTCATCCTTGGCGTCGACGCGGGTGGCGATAGCCCACATCACATCGTCCATGCTGTAGATGTCGATGTCGGGATCAACAGCGATGGCAATCCGGGCTCCGATGGAGCAGGAAAGGGCGGTGGAGAGGATGTTCTTTACGAACCCTTCATCCCGCTGTCTGCGTTTCTTGACCTGGAATATCACGCCACCCCAGTCGGGGATTGCCATAGGGATGTTGGTGTCTACGGTCAGCCCCGGGCAGACGCGCTCGGCCAGCTCGAGAAAGGTAGCGGTCCTCACCATGGTGTCGATGTTGTGGTCATCATAACTGTGCACGCAGAGCGGATAGTAGATGGGGCGGTCCTTCCGGTGCGTAATGGCGGTTACCACAAATTTATAGGTGCGGTAGGCCTTACCCATGTACCCCGACCATTCGGGATGGAAGGGATAGACGCCTTGCTTTTGGTCGCGCTCGGCCAGCTCGCTCTCCCAGACCTTTTTTGTTGTGTCGAGATACCCTTCGATCACGTATTCGGCCTGTGCGATCGAGTAGGCATCGATGGTCTTTGCCTTGACGATGTCAACGGGGAAACCCTGTACTGCCCCTGCGATCCCAAGCTCATCGCATCCTGCCGGAAGGATCGTATAAACGAAGCCAGCGCCGGCCATCAGGGTACAGGCGGGCGGAACCCCCATGTTGATGGTCAGGGGTATGGGCTCCTTGCGGTAGAACTTTGACGCGATCATGTCGGTGTGAGAACCGGGTGAAATCTGGAAGGTGGAGAAATCAGGCCCACGGAAGAACATCCTGTTGTAGCTTATGTGGGTGCCTCCCCAGAACCATTTCCCCGTGGCGAGCGTGTTGCCCCCGCCCAAGGTCCTGCCCGGGTCAGAGGGAGTGTGCTTGATCATGGGAACGATAGGCCAGACATCGATGTTTTTGTCGATGACCACTTCCTGACAGGGCGCAGACTTTACCTCCTTCGGCGGGAGGGGTTTGCGGATGGCATCGAGGATCCTGAATTTGAAGGTCCTCTCAGTCCCCGCATCGAAAAGCTCGGCGATAAGGTTTCCGTCACCGTACAGGTTGGTGAAAAGTCTCCCGTTGGGATAACCTTTGACCTTGTTGAAGAGAATGGGGAGACCTCCGTCGAAATGCTTTTGAATACCTGTCATTTCCAGTTCCGGGTTGACCTCCACGTCTGTTTCCAGAAGTTTTCCCCTGGACTTCAGGTGGTCGATGGTGGCCCTGAGGCTTGCTAAATAATTGTCAGCCATAATAACCTCCTTTTTTTAAATTTTCGTTTGCATAATAAACTAATAAACTGTTTAATAGTTTAATAATTATTTACTAACTTATTACAATTTTTTTGTCAAGAATTTTTTTATTTTATAAGAAAGTTTTTATAACATATCTTTATTATTGACTATTTCAATTCCTCCCCATATGTTGCCACGCCCGTTTCCGATTGTATAAGTATCGCCTTCGGGCGGACGTCGTTTCGGATTGAAATATCGTTTCAGGTTGTGTGGTAGGATCTAAGTCGGATTATTATCTGAAAAAGGACAGGTCCATATTGTTCAGGCGGCGGCGATCTTTGCCCTTTTCCGCTCGATACCGTCGAGGATCACTTTGCGGAGCCGTATCGATCTGGGAGTGATCTCTACGAGCTCGTCGTCGTTGATGTAGGAGATGCACTCTTCGAGGCTCATATTGGTATAAGGCGTGAGGATGACCGCGTCATCGGAGCCGGCGGCCCTCATGTTGGTCAGCTTCTTCCCCTTGGCAGGGTTGACGATGATATCCGTTTCCCTTGAGTGCTCGCCGATGATCTGTCCTGTGTAGACCTTTTCTCCCGGCCCGAGAAAGAGCTTGCCTCTCTCCTGGAGGTTGAAAAGGGCGTAGGCAACCGTTGTGCATTGATCCATGGCGATAAGGACGCCTTTTGTCCTGTTCCTGATCTCTCCCGCATATTCGTCGAAGCCCAGGAACACGTAGTTCATCACGCCCATGCCGCGCGTTTCGGTGAGGAACTCGGAGCGGAACCCGAGAAGCCCCCTGGTGGGCACCTTGTATTTGAGCCGTGCCATCCCGTTATCCTGGCGCATGTCAAGGAGGACGCCCTTTCTTCCGCCCAGATTTTCGATGACCCTGCCCATGTAGTTCTCGTCTACATCGACCGTCAGCTCTTCATAGGGCTCGAGCCTTCTGCCGCCCTCTTCCCTGAATATCGCCTGCGGCCTTGTGACCTGGAACTCGTATCCTTCGCGCCTCATCTTTTCGATCAGGATAGAAAGATGGAGCTCCCCTCTGCCCGAGACCTTGTATCCCTGGGCATCTTCAAGCTCTTCGACGATAAGCGCCACATCGGAGAGGGTTTCCCTGAACAGCCTGTCCCTTAAATGCCTGGAGGTGACGAACCTGCCTTCCTTGCCGTAGAAAGGCGAATCATTGGGGACAAAGCTCATGGATACGGTCGGCGGGTCTACCTTGATGCCCTCAAGGGGCACGGGGTTTAAAGGATCGGTCAATGTCTCGCCGATGGTAATGGACTCCATGCCGGCTACCGCCACGATCTCGCCAACGCCCGCCTCTTCCGTTTCGGTCTTCTCGTTCCCCCTGAAGCGGTAGATCTTCCGTATCCTGGCAGGGCGTACAGGGGCGCCGGGCGTTGCAACGACAACCTCTTTGTCGATATGGAGCCTGCCGGAGGTTATCTTTCCTGTTGCAAGCCTGCCCAGAAAGGTGGAGTAGCTGAGAGAGCTCACGAGCATCTGCAAAGGCCCGTCCGGATCTCCAACCGGGGCAGGGATCGCCCCGATGATCATGTCGAACAGGGGCTCCATAGAACCTTCTTTTATATTGTGGTCAAGGGCGGCGTATCCATCCCTTGCGGAGGCGTAGATTACCGGGAAATCAAGGATATGGTCAGGGGCGCCAAGCCTTGCAAAGAGGTCAAAGACCTCGTTGACCACCCAGTCGCACCGCGCTGCAGGCTTGTCGATCTTGTTCACCACCACGATCACGGGAAGATCCAATGCAAGGGCCTTTTTCAGAACGAAGTAGGTCTGCGGCATGGGCCCTTCGGCGGCATCTACGAGGAGAAGCGCGCCGTCGGCCATCTTCAGGACCCGCTCTACCTGGCCCCCGAAATCGGCATGGCCAGGGGTGTCGATAATATTGACAAGATGATCTTTGTACATGAATGAGCCGTTCTTGGAGGCGATGGTAATGCCGCGCTCCCGCTCGAGGTCCATCGAGTCCATGAGGCGCTCCTCGACGACCTGGTTGTCGCGGAACAGCCCGCTTTGCCTGAACAACTGGTCAACAAGCGTTGTCTTGCCGTGATCGACGTGTGCAATAATTGCAATATTTCTTATTCTGCCCTGTTCCATGTTCCCTTCAATTACCGGGGCTTACGTCGCCCCCTCTTCGGGCAAAGCCCGAAGAGACTTCCCCTCGCGCCCAAGAATGGGCTACCAAATATTTACAACTTTGTTGCCTTCGTCGTCATCGCCTCGACGTACCTAAATGTACGCCTCCTCCTTGTCGCCTCGCTCTATTTTTGAATGCAACTCGGTATAAATGTGCCGATGATACAGCGATAGGGTACGAAATTGCAGCAATTACATAACATGGAAAGGCATAAAAAGCAACAGAAAGAAGGGCGGGCTTTAGCTGTCGAGAAGCTCCCTCACCTTTTTGAGAAGCTCATCCGGCTTGAGGGGCTTCAGGATAAGGTCGACGCCTTCCTCGGGTATACCTTTTTCCTCGATGATGTCATAGGTATAACCGCTCATAAAGAGGACTTTCAGGGAAGGCTGCTGTTTCTTTAACGCATCGAGCGTCTCTTTCCCGTTCATCCTTGGCATGATCACATCGAGGATCACCATGTCCACTGCCTGTTCGGAGAATATGCGGATCGCTTCAAGGCCATCTTCCGCCGTGATAACGGTATAGCCATTTTCCATCAAAACCATACTGATAAGGTTTCTTACCTCCTTGTTGTCTTCTGCTATGAGGATCTTCTCGGTTCCCTTTAAGGCGGCCTCGCTGCGCTGGCCCCCTTTTGCTTCAAGGCTCTGAGTGATAAGCGGCAGGTAGATGAAGAACGAGGTGCCCTTGCCCGGTTCACTTTTTACATCGATATAGCCGTCGTGCTGGTCAATGATCCCATAAACCAGGGAAAGCCCGAGCCCGGTACCCTTACCCACTGCCTTGGTGGTGAAAAAAGGCTCAAAGATCTTCGGCAGGACATGCTCGTCTATCCCCGTCCCTGTATCGGATACCATGATCTGCGCGTATTTCCCGGGCTTTCCAAAGCCATGGATACCGACAAACTTGTCGTCCATGGTAAAGCGGGAAGTGTATATCGAGATAATGCCTCCCATCGACATTGCGTCGCGCGCATTGGTCACAAGGTTCATGACAACCTGACCGATCTGGTTCACATCCCCGAGAACGACCAGCCTTTCATGCGTGAGATGGGTCTTGAGGTCAATGTCCTCTGTAAGCAGCCGCACGAGGAGCTTCTGAATGTTGGCGATAGCATCGTTCAATAAAAATGGTTTCATAGTGATCTGTTGTTTCCTGCTGAAGGCGAGGAGGCTTTGCGTGAGCTGGGCAGCTCTTTCCGATGAGGTAAGGATCTGGGAGATATAAGAAGATAGGGGGCTGTCCCTGTCTATTTTAAGCTGCAGAAGGCTTGCATATCCCATGATTGCGCTGAGGATGTTGTTGAAGTCGTGGGCAACCCCGCCGGCAAGGGTGCCGACGGCCTCCATCTTCTGCGCCTGTAAGAGCTGGGACTCAAGCTGCTTTCTTCCCGTTACGTCTGACGCGGTGAGGATATATGCATTGCTGCCCGTCCGGGAAACCTGCAGAAAGATATCCCTTATTGCGCCGTCTTTTCGCACCCATTTTGTCTCTGCCTGCCCTTTACGATACAGGACATCGCCGACACGGTTGAACTCTTCTTCGTCTGCGTAGAGGAAACGCGTGCTTTGTCCTTGCAGCTCGTTCTCGCCATACCCGGTGATCCTGCACATGTATTCATTGAACCATTCAAGAAACCTGTCCCTGATGCGGCATATGCCGATCGGCGATGCCTGGAGGATCGCCCGCTGCGCCTGCTCCGATTCAAGGACCTTCTTCTCGGACTGCTTCCGCTCGGTGATATCCTGCAGCGTGCCGGCCACATAAGAACGGCCCCCTTCAAGAACAGGGGCGAGGCCGCGTACCTCTGCCCACAGTTCTTTGCCTGTATCGGTGATCACCTCTGCCTCGATAACGAACGTTTCTCCCGTCGCCAGGCAGTTGGTGACCCTGTCCCTGATTAAAGGGATATACCGGGGCGGGAAGTATTTAGATCCCTCTGCAAACCCCGGCCGGTAGTCCCTCGGCGCCTCGATGATCTCGTATATGCCTTCTGTCCACTCAAGATAATCCGTATGCGGGTTTGCCTTCCAGCCGCCGAGGCGCGCGATGGACTGGGTCTGCTTCAGGAACAGCTCGCTTGCCGTAAGCTCGGCCTCGGCCCTCTTGCGTTTGGTAATGTCTTCATTGGTGCCTTCATAGAATATGATCTTTCCGGAATTGTCCCTGACCGCCCGCGTATTTGAAGATATCCAGATGATGGAGCCGCCCTTGCGATATACCTGATGCTCGAAGTCCTCATCAACGCCATGGGCTTCCATCCTTTCCATAAAGGCCCTGCGTTCTTCCGGGTAGACATAAAATTGAGGCCCGAGGTCGGTGATGCTCTCTACCATCTCTTCAGGAGTTGCATATCCGCACATCTTCGCCATTGCGGGGTTAACGCTGAGAAACCGGCCCTCCGGCGTGCTCTGAAAAAAACCTTCAACGGCATTTTCAAAGATGTTCCGGTATCTCATCTCGGAGATCTGCAGCATCTCCTCTGTCTTTTTACGTTCGGTGATGTCTTGAATCGACGTTATAACGAAATCCACAGACCGGTCGGGGTTGCGGGAACACGATGCGGCAATATGGACATAGACAATGCCGCCGTCTTTGCGGAAGAACCGCTTATCCATCTCATAGGCATCGATCTCGCCTTGGAGCATCATGTTGAATTGGGCAAGATTGGGTTCCATGTCATCGGGGTGTGTCATCTCTGTCCAGGTCTTCCGTAAAAGCTCCTCTTCAGTGTAACCGAACATCTCGCAAAGCCTCTTGTTTACCCTGAGCCAGCATTTTTCAACTGATGTGATGGCGATGCCGATGTTGCCAAACTCGAACTGGGAACGGAAAAGGGCCTCACTTTCCTGCAGCGCCCGTTCCGCCTGTTTACGCTTTGTGATATCGCGGATAATGCCTTCTGTACCGAGGAAATTGCCTGCATCGTCGTAATAGAAATGCGTGGTAAAGGATGCGTAGAAAGGCGTACCGTCCTTTTTCTTTATCATCCCTTCAAAATCCTGTACCTTGCCACGCTTGCTGATCTCTCCTATCAGCCGTTCCCTGTCCTCAGGGTATACCCAGAAGCTGTCAAGGGACAGGCCGATCATCTCCTCGACGGAGCCGTAGCCAAAAAGCGCCGCACCTGACGGGCTGCCCATCAATAGCCTGCCGTCCTTGTCAGACCGGTAGAATACATCCTGGATATTATCGATCACGCTCCGGTACATCTGTTCGCTTTCTCTTCGCGCCTCGTCGGCGCGCTTGCGGCTGATGAGCCCCCACATCCCCTGCATGAGCAATGTGAGCTGCTGCACGTCGGATTCGTCATATTCAGCGGGCTTGTTCCCTACGCCGGCCAGAAGGACTATCCTGTTGCCTTCGAATATGGGTACATTCATGTGCCGGGCCAGCTTGACGTGCCCTTCGGGATATCCCTTTTTCAGCGGGCTCGGCGCATGATAGTCGTTGGTAATGACAGGGCGCCGCTGGCGTACCGCCTCTCCCCAGAGCCCGGTCTTATGCACGGGGTATATGATCGGCTTATCGGTGATGGCGCATTCGCCCATTGCGACTACAGACCAGGAATACATGGTAAGCGTCGTTTCGTTCTCATCGAGAAAAGCAATGTAGCCGACGGTGCTTTTTGTCAGCCTTACCGCCTCCTCTAATGCAAAATCGGTGATCTCATGGGTGTCCGAGCTGACCATCTGGTTTAGCCTGAGTACCGCCTCGAGGCGCTCTTTGTTGAGCCGCAGGTCATCCTCTGTCTTTTTGCGTTCCGAGATATCGATGATGACCCCCCGGAATCCTGCAAAATTGCCGTTTCGGAATACGGGGGCGCTGTAGGCGATGACAGGTATACGGGTACCGTCATTACGCACCATCGTGTATTCAGTGCCATGAGATGAACCCTCTTTAATGATCTGTTTAAAACTATGGAGAACCCTTGAGCGTTCCTCCTCGGGGAATAATGTAAAAATATCAAAGTCCTGGTGAATGTCTTCCTGTGCATAACCGAGCATCCTCTTCGCTTCCCTATTGAAGAAGGTCAGGCGATAGTCTGCATCTATCTCATAAATGATCTGCGGGGTCAATTGGGCAATATCCCTGAATTTTTTTTCGCTTTCCCTTAATGCCTCTTCCGCCTTTTTGTGCTCAGCAATATTGCGTTGCACCCCCCAGACCTTCGTGAGAAGGCCATGCTCCACAACGCCAAAATAGCTTTCTACGATATGAACAGGACGTCCGTCGGCTGCCAGTTCAATTTCCTCGCGGTCTATGACCCTGCAACCTTCCGTTTGCAGCAGGTCGGCCATCTGGGCGCCGCAATTGGGTGCGAAATTTCTTACCGGGCGCCCAACCATCTCTTCCGGTCGCAGGCCATACATGGCGGACAGGGCCTCATTTGCTTCCCCTGTAATGGCACGGTCCGCGATCTGTTCCTGAAGGACCTCATAGGGCTGATCAACGGGTACGGGAGGTATAATGTCAATTCGGAATATGCCCTCGCTTGCATTGGCGATAAAGTTCCTGTACCGCTCCTCGCTCTCCAGAAGCGCCGCTTCCGATCGTTTCTGCTCGGTGATGTCCAACAGGACACCATTAAATATTGTCTCCTTTTCCTGCCTGTGAGGGATCGAGTTTCCCCTGAACCACATGATCTCTCCCGAAGGCTTTTGAAGCTTGCCTTCGAATTGCCACTCGCTTATGGTACGGATGGCGTTGTCGTTCGACGCTAAAAAGCTCTCCTTGTATTCCGGCAGGACCAGCTCGGTAAAACGTTCAAAAAAACCATCGGGTTCGGGGCTGATGCCGAACAATTTCATCGATTGACCGCTGATATAATATAATCCAATATCCCCATTGTCCCTGGCGTAGAACTGATAGACGACACCGGGAATATTTGAAGAAACCTCCCGCATCTTTTGTTCGCTTCTTTGCAGTACCTCCTCAACATGCTTGAGCCGGCTGATGTCTGTCATCAGAACGAGGACCGCGGGCCTGTCATCCCAGGAGATGGGGATGGAGCTCGTTTGCATCCAGCGTATTTTGCCCATCGTGTCTACAATGCGCATAGAATAATTATGAGGAGCAAGGTCTCCCTCAAGCCTCTTCCTGTAATAATCCATCACGACAGGAAGATCTTCTTTGTAGATAAAATCGAAGAAGGGTTTTTGTGCAAATTCATCCATTGACATGGAGGCATCGTGCAGCATCTTCGGGTTTGCATATGCTACCTTCCCGTCCTGGATCACCATTATGAATTCATTCACCCCTTCGACAAGGGCGCGGTACCGCTCTTCCGATGCCTTGAGCGCCTTTTCCGTCATCTTCTGTTCCGGGATATCGGCAGGGGTGCCGTGCTGGAATGCATGTTCGGTCAGTTGTGTTCTGGCAGCAGACAGGATGTCCCAAAGGGAGACGGCTATCTTGACGTTTTTCACGTGGGGCTTTATCGCAGCTTCGAGCGCCGACAGGGTCTCCAGCGTCTGCTTTATCAGCTCCTGCGCAGCAGGCCCTTTCAGCAGGTTCTTTATGTGGCGCACGAAGCTGTTCTTTGTGCGGCCGGACAGGTCGGCAAAGAGGGGATCAAGAAATCTGCGGGCAATACGGAGCCTCTCTTTTTCCGGCAGCCCTTTATATGGATGGATGCCCCGGAGTTTTTCCTGAAACTTGCCCTTGATCGTGTTCTGCAGCCGGATAAGAGGATCTGGTTCTTCCACGGCGTACCCCCGGAGGCATTATGTTCGTTGCGTCATGCAGCTTGTTGAATATTCTCTAACCGTACACCATATTTCTGTTAATAGCCCTAAATGTTTATTCTGTCAATCGCTATATGGGGCTGCCCCCGCAAACACGCCCATTGCTTATCTGACGTAATGCGTTCGGAGTTCGGCGTTCGGCGTAGAGAGCAAAAAAGAAAAGGCAGGGCCGATGACCCTGTCTCGTTTTTTATACTATACGGTCTGCTATGAGCTATCAGCTATAAACCATGAGCCGTGTTTCTCGCCGAACGCCGAACGCGCTACGCCGAACGGATTTCTCTACAATCACGATATACGATATACGAACGACGGTATACGGGTTTAGGGTTTACTCTCGTCGTCGGGTTCTTCGGCGTATCCCGTGATCATTGATCGAACATAGGTGGTGATGCCTTTGCCGAGCGACGACATGTAGATATGGACGATGAGGTAAAGCAGGAAGCAGTAGCCCGTTATGACGTGGATCGCGTCGAGCACCCTTAGACCACCGACCATATCGATATACTGGTAGAAGAAAAGGATGTCGCTGAAGAGTATACCCGTTATCACGATAACCGGCATGAGCAGGAACATTACCGATGAGTACGCCAGCTTCTGGAGGGGGTTGAACTTTGCGCCGGGCGTCGGAGTAAAAGGAGCCTTTCCTTTTGTAAAATAGGTGTAGAGATAGTAGAGCGCCTGCCTGGGGATACCTTTGAGGTCAACAATATTGAGTATGTAGTGTTTTCCCAGGCCCTTTGTGAAAAGATAGTAGAAGAACCAGAAGAGGAAAGACAGGGCAAGAAGGTAGCCGAGATATTTGTGAAGCGCCACGGTAGTCCCGTATTGCGGAAAGCTGGTAATATCGGGGATCCTCAAGTGTATTCCGGTAAGCATGAGCATGATGATGAGGAAGGCGTTTGCCCAGTGCCATATGCGGACAGGTAGCGGATGGAGGTATATCTTTTTCATCGTTTCAGAAATATCCTCCCGATTATATGGAGCATAATGAATATAAGAATGACCGCAAAAAGAGCAATGCCAAGGATGTCTATCCACTTGAACCCAAGCTCCTGCACCTGACCGGTCCGGTCTTTACCGCTGAAGCCGAGCAGCATCCTGATATCTTCGAGGTTTACCCTTTCTTCGCCGAGAAGGCTCAGGTCGGTGAAGACAGAGATGGGCGCGGCCCCGAGTATGGTGCCTTTAACGGGAATATAGAGATGATCCTCTGCGTCGGGCAGGATAAGGTACATGGAGTCGTAGAACGGGGCGTTATGCGAGTGGCATGTTGTGCATACCTTGCGCTTTGTGCCTTTTTCAGAGTAGTCGTGGTGGACCTTTGTCACGATGATCGAGCCGCCGACGAAAAGCTCCTCCTGGAATTTTTTCTGCAAAGCGAGGAAGAAGTCCGACAGCTCCCTGGATATTACCGCGTTGTCACCGTCTGCATCAATGATGTTCTTGAGATCTGCGTGGCCGCCGTATGCGTCCCTGATATCCCTGTACGTTAAGGCCTGTTTCTTGCCGCCTGACCGTTTGCCGAGGTAAAAGACGATGCTCTTTTGTGATTCAGGGCTGTGGCAGGTGGAACATTCGAGGTAGTTGAAGTGGAGGCGGGTATGCGGCAGCCAGGCATGTTTATCCACGTAGTCCTTATGGCACCGGGCACAGACATCGATCCTCTGCTTTGCGTTATATTCCCGGTATGCGGTTATGCTGTGGGGATTATGACAATCGGTACACAGCGCGGCGCCCTTTTTTGTATGAACAGAGTTTTTGTAAACCCCGTAAACCTCTTTGTGGCATTTCAGGCAGGTGTTGTCGCTGATCCGCTCCTGGGAGATATGACAATCAAAGCAGGCAATCCCTTTTTTCCCGTGGACCGTTGCCTTATATTCTTTGATGGAAGGCAGTTCAGGGATGAGGATCTTCGGGTCGGCGCGGAACGTGTATGACGAGACCCCTGACAACCTGAGGCGCGCTTCCCTGAAGATGCTTCCGTCGCCATGGCATCCATCGCACTGAAGGGGTTTTTTGGTGACACCGTGGGCATCGCCGGCCGCAGAGTACGACCTGCTTATTGTATATAGATCCTTATAGTTCTGCTCCAGGTATGCGAGGAAGCGGTCCGATTCTGCCTGATCGACAACGCTGTTTTTGTCGGGATCTATCGTCTCCTTCCCGATCGCACCGCCCTTGCGGACGTATACGCGAAGCTGGGCCGTGGCCGACCCTTTTTTTATCTTTCCGTGGCATACGGCGCACCCCATGCTCGCCAGGTGCTTTTCTTTGGACGGTATTGACCCGTGCGCGATCCCCTTATGGCACGAAAGGCAGTTTTTTGTGCCCTTATCGAGAAAATGGACGGCGTGGCATTCCTTGCAGGAGAGGCCTCCGGCGCTGTGGATGCTTTTTGCGTATAGGGCAGAGGTCTCCTTATGGCACTCCGCGCACAATGGTTTTGCAAGCTTTTCCTGGTGCGGGAGAGAAGCGGTATCCTTGTGGCAGTCTGTACAGGCTGCCTTGCCGTGGTTGTATTTTTTGAAGGCATCGTGGCATTCGAAGCAGTCATCCGGCCTTACGGTGGCATGTAGGGGGCCAACAAGAAATATGAACAGTACGGCAATGATGACGTACATAATACTGATGGTAACAGAAGGCGGGGATTTTGTAAACAGGATTGCGTGCCGCTATGGTATCCCGAGCAGCTTGTGCGTCTGCAGGCTAAGCCTCCACCTCGGGTTGGCAAGACAGTATTCCACAGCCTTTTGCGTATTGGCCTTTACGTCGGCCCCGCTCATGGGCTGGAGAAAGAAATATTTGAAATTCAGGTGCTCGAACCGTTCCGGCTCGGCGCCTTCCTGTGGAAAGACAAGCTTCAGCTCATCGCCGGACCTGACGACAAGTTCAGTGCCGGCCTTGGGGCTCACGGCGACCCAGTCTATGCCTCCCGGCAAAGGTAGCGTGCCGTTGGTCTCTATTCCGACCTCGAGGCCGTGGTTATGGAAGGCGGCAACAAGGGCCTCGTCTATCTGGAGCGCCGGCTCGCCTCCCGTGCATACGACAAAAGCGAGGAAGGGATGGGCGCCCGGGCCGGGGAACATATTTGCAACAGCAACCGCCAGCTTTTCGGGGTTTTTGAAGACGCCGCCCCCGGGGCCGTCAGTGCCCTTGAAATCGGTATCGCAGAATTCGCAGGCGAGGTTGCACCCGGAAAACCGGCAGAAGATAGCGGGCCTCCCCGTGTGCAGGCCTTCTCCCTGGAGGGTATAATATATCTCTTTCACCCGGTAGGCCACTATGAATGCTCCCCGCCCTTTTTGTGCAACAGAGGGTCTTCAAGGCCGCTCTCGGCGAAGCCTTTCTGCCGCAGGATGCAGGCATCGCATTGTCCGCACGGCCTGCCGTCCGGCAAGGGGTCGTAGCAGGTGCTGGTCATTGAAAAATCGACCCCCAGCTCCCTGCCCTTCCTGATGATCTCTGCCTTGGTCATGTTGATGAGCGGAGCGTGGATGGCAAAAGGTGCGCCGTTGACGCCGGCCTTCGTGGCGAGGTTCGCCATCTTCCCGAAGGCCTCGATATATTCCGGCCTGCAGTCAGGATAACCGCTGTAGTCGAGGGCATTTACGCCTATAAAGATATCGCGGGCCCCCAGGGTCTCCGCCCAGGCAAGCGCAAGGGAGAGAAAGATGGTGTTGCGCGCGGGGACG
>JAKQBZ010000062.1 GCA_029559435.1 Deltaproteobacteria bacterium
GTAGGTATCGACGTCAACCTTTATGCCGATCGTTCTATCCACGACCTTTCCTCCCTTTCAAATTGTACGATAATACCATTTCAGGCCGCACGCTGCAAAGGGAATTCGATAGCTATGAGCCGTCAGCATATAGCCTGCAAAACTCTAAATTCTAAGCACGAAGCACTAAACAATATCAAAACTCAAATATTAAATGTTCAAAACAAATGCCTGCGGCACGTTTTGAATTTTGAACATTTGAATTTATTTAGTGCTTCGATATTCGGATTTAGGATTTACTATGAGCTATGATCTTCTTCCTTGAGAATTTTTTTGTCAGGCAGTATAATCTATTCTCGGGAGGTGGCTATGAATAGGATGCCGCTTATCGCACTTTGTATGCTGTCGTTCGCGGTCCTGCTCTGGACCGCACCGTCCGTCCACGGCTACAGCCAGCAGGACCTTGACAAGCTGAAAAGCACAAAACAATGTTCAGCCTGCGACCTGTCGAACGCGCCCCTCGCCAATACAACCCTGACCGGGGCGGACCTTGAGCGGGCCAATCTTTTCAGCGCAAATATGTCAAATGCGAACCTGACCGGGGCGGACCTTTCAGGGGCGAACTGCATGAATGCGAGCTTGCCGGGAGCACGCCTCGTCAACACCAATTTGAAGTCCGCCAACCTGACGGGCGCAAACCTGTCCGGCGCGGACCTATACGGTGCGGACCTGTCCCTTGCCGTGTGGACCGACGGCAAGATCTGCAAGGAAGGCTCCATCGGGACCTGCAAGAAGTAAAAATAGCTGTCAGCCGTCAGCGCACAGCCGTCAGCTAAAACAAAAAGACAATAGATAGTAAAAGAAAGACCTTAGGCTGATAGCTGAAAGCTGATCGCTGATAGCTAAAGAAGCCGTCCGCATATTACGTACGCCTCACGGCTTTTCAATTTCAAATTACGTATTTTTATGCCTTCAGGTTTGACTGTAGATAGTACTCCAGCGTCTTTCGCAGCGCCGTATCGAGGTCGACCTTTGGCTCCCACCCGATAAGCTTCTTCGCCTTCCCTATGGACGGGACCCTCCTGTCGATGTCCTGGTACCCCTCGCCGTAGAAATCCTTTGAGAACACCTCTATGATCTCCGAATGCTTCTTATAGTGCTTCGTCGAAGGGTGGCCGACGAACATCTCTCTCAGCTTGGTGGCAAGCTCTTTTATTGTGGCCTCGTTTTTCGGGTTGCCGATATTGAATATCTCGCCGTTCAGCGCCCCGTCCCTGTTCTCGATGATCTTCATGAGGCACGCTATTCCGTCATCAATATAGGTGAAGCAGCGGCGCTGCATGCCGCCGTCGACAAGGCGTATCGGCTCTGCGAGCAGTAGGTTGCTGATAAACTGCGTCACTACCCTTGAGCTGCCCTCTTTCTCGGGGTCTGCGGTCAGCTCGTCCAGCTTCGGCCCTATCCAGTTAAAGGGGCGGAAGAGGGTAAATTTCAGGCCCTGCTGAAATCCATATCCCCAGATGACTCTGTCGAGGAGCTGCTTCGATGCGCTGTAGATCCACCTCTGTTTGCAGATGGGCCCGAGCACGAGGGGGCTTTCGTCCTCGTTGAACTCCTCGTCGGGGCACATTCCATACACCTCAGACGTCGAGGGAAAGACGAGGCGTTTGCCGTACTTTACGCAGAGGCGGGCAATGCGCAGATTTTCCTCAAAATCGAGCTCAAATACCCTGAGCGGCTCTCTCACGTAAGTTGCGGGCGTGGCGATAGCGACAAGGGGCATAACGACGTCGCACTTCTTCACGTGGTATTCTATCCACTCCCTGTTGATCGCGATGTCCCCTTCCACAAAATGGAAGCGGTCGTGGCCGTGGCAGGCATCGAGCTTGTCGTCCCTGATGTCCATGCCGTAGATCTCCCAGTCTGTTTCATTGAGCGCCCGTGCGGCAAAGCTGTTCCCGATGAATCCGTTTACGCCGAGTATCAATATCTTCACGCAGTACCTCCGAATATTTTTCCTTCCATGTTATGGGATCGGGCGAACCTCTCCCCCTCCATCTCCCCCTCACCCTCCAGCTGCACCGAAATGAGCCGCAGCCTGCCCTTGCCGGCGCTCACCGTGAAGGGCGCACAGGAGACCACTTTCCCCGGCAGCTCGCCGGCGGGCCCATCCTCCGGGAACGCCTTCCAGATATAGAGCTTCTTCCCGTCAAGGCAGGTAAATGCGCCCGGATAAGGGTGGGTCACCGCCCTCGTCAGGTTGTATATCGACAGCGCGTCCTTTTCCCAGGCCACCATGCCGTCCTCCGGCCTTCTTCCCCCGAAATAAGAGGAGGCGCCGGTTTGGGGCATTCTCGTAAAGGTGCCCCCTTCCAGCTGCGGGAGCGCCTCTTTCATCAATTTCCGCGCCGCGTCGGCCATCTTCATGTAAACCGTGTATACATTATCCTCGAAATCGATGTCAACCCTTTTCTGGGCCACCATATCCCCTGCGTCGGGCTTTTCAAGCATATAATGGAGGGTAAGCCCGGTCTCTTTTTCTCCCGCAATAATGACCCAATTGACGGGGCACCTCCCCCTGAACTTCGGGAGAAGCGAACCGTGGAGGTTGAAGGCGCCGATCCTCGGGATTCCGAGGATCTCAACGGGGATCATCTTCCTGTAGTAAAATGAAAAGATGATATCGGGCTTCGCATCGGCGATCAGCCTAGCCCATTTCTGGTCCTTCAGGCTCTCCGGGGTATAGACGGGGATGTTGTGCTTCTCTGCGATAGCGACCGGCCTCCTGTACCACACCTCCTCGCCTGGATCGTCAAGGTGGGTGAAGAGGCATGCAACGTCTGCGCCGAAATCGACGAGCTCTTCGAGGCAAACGTACCCGATCTCCTGGTAGGCGAACACCACTGCCCTCACATGAGCTCCCTTTTGACGATAAACCGCGGCCTTCTCCGCACCTCCTGGTATATCCTCCCTATATACTCGCCGATGATGCCCAGGGCGAATATCTGTATGCCTATAAAGAAAAAGAGTATGGCAAAGAGCGTGAACGTGCCCTCAACCTCAGGACCGATAACAAGCCTCCTTACAAAGAGAAGTATGGCGAAGAGAAACCCAAGGACCGCTATGACAACGCCGAGGACGCCGATGAACTGTATCGGGAGCAGCGAGAAATTCGTCATGAGGTCAAAGTTCAGCCGAAGGAGCCTGAAAGGGCTGTATTTCGACGTCCCTTTCTTTCTTTCTTCGTGGGCGACCTCGATCTCGACGATCCTCTTGGCGAAGGTGTTCGCGAGCGCCGGGATAAAGCTCGACGACTCGGGGCACATGTTCATGTAATCCACGATGTTCCTGCTGTATGCCCTCAGCATGCACCCGTAGTCCCTCAGCTTCACGCCGACGAGCTTCGAGGTGATCTTGTTGACGATAAATGAAGGGAGCCGCCTGAAGACGGAATCTTTGCGATCTTTCCGGTATGTCCCGACCACCTCATACCCTTCGGCGATCTTCTGAACCAGCTTGGGTATCTCCTCCGGCGGGTTCTGGAGGTCTGCGTCTATCGTTATCACCATATCGCCTTTCGCGTACTCAAAGCCCGCGAAGAGCGCCATGTGCTGCCCGTAGTTCCTGTTGAACTCGATCACCTTGACGGAGCCGTCGCGGGCGTGGAAATCCTCAAGCATCTCCCCGGTCCTGTCCGTGCTCCCATCGTTGATATAGATGATCTCGTAAGGCTTCCCGATCGCCTCGAGGGTATCGTAAAGCCTCTTCTGGAGCTCGGGAAGAGATTCCTGTTCGTTCAGGACCGGCACCAATACCGATATGTAGGGTTTGTCAGCCATCTCTCCTCACATATATTGTATAGCGGTCTTTCTCATATTTTATCTCCTTCACAGGCAAAAACAACCTTTCCAGCTCGTTCTTGATAGTGGCACCCGGCCTTTCCTCAACGATAAGGAGTATATCATGTTTGATGTCTTTTATCTCTTTAATATCCACGAAAGACTGGATGGGCCTGCCGAGATAGTATATGAGGCCCGCAGAGTTGAAGCCGTAGGTGTAGATCTCTTTATACTTTTTATGGTCCCCGATCGGGTCCGTTATCAGGCGCAGCGACTTGGTCGTCCTGTCTGTCACGGGCATATAGTACATGTTGTAGAAGACCCCGACAAAAACGAGGTAGGCCGATAAAAGTAAGACCGCACGCTTCCCGGCTCTCCGCATCAGGCTTACAAAAAGGGCTATGCCCAGCAGGAACATGACGGCCAGGTAAACATACAGTGACGGCGGCCCTTCCCTGAAGGGCTGCACATCCCTGTAGGGCATGATGTAAAGCGCGGCAACGGCCGCAGCAGGGATGAGGGCAAGGATGACCGAAAATATCCTGAGCGCGATATTTGTCCCTGTCTTCCCGACAAGCAGCTCCCACTTGTCCCTCATGTATACGCCGCACAGCAGGGCGCAGGCAGGGTAGCAGGGAAGGAGGTATATGGCCCTTTTGCTTGACGATAGTTCAAAGAACAGGAAGGTGAAGAGAAACCAGACCAGGGGCAGCCAGAGCCTTTTTCTGAACGCATGGTACAGGGCAAAGGGAAGCAGCATGCTCCAGGGGAGGAAGTTAAAGAATATCTTGTGCAGGTAATAGAGGAGCGATTCCATATGGTCAAAGGCGTTCGTGTACCTTGTGATGTTCTGCCGCAGGATGAACTCCTTTATATACGCGTCGCCGGCCAGAAAAAACCAGATCGAGGCAAGCCCGAGCGACAAGAAACACCCGAGCGCCAAAGGAAGAACAAATTTTTTCATTTCCTTCCGGATGATAAGGCATATGAATATGACGCCTGCCGGGATGACCAGGCCGGCAGGGCCTTTCGTGAGGGTTGCGAGCGAGGCGGGAAGAAATGACAGCACGAAAAACCATCTTCTCCCCTTCGTGAGGGCAAGGTAATTGAGGAAGATCGTAAGGCCGATGAAAAATGCGAAGGTCATATCCATGACCGACTCGCGGGCATTGGAAAGGAACTGGTAGTTGGCGGCAAGTGCAATCGCTGAGAACAGCCCGCTCTCCTCATCCCCGAACCTCCTTCCGAGGAGGAACGTAATGATCAAAAGGAGCGTCGCCGATAGTGCCGCCGGCAGCCTCGATGAGAACTCATCGAGCTTTCCGGTGATCTTTGAGGTGATGATGATCATCCAGGGATAGAAGGGGGGCTTTTCAAGGTACTCCCTGCCGTTCAGGTAGGGGTGCACGAAATCGTCCCTCTCCATCATCTCCCTCGCCATGATGGCCTGCCGCGGCTCATCAGGATCCCACAGCGACGTCGCCCCGAGGTTCAGGAAGAAGAGGATATAACACAAAGCAAGGATAACAAATATCTTTTTGAGCATAGCAGGTATTGTAAAAATCAGTGTTCAGTTATCAGCGATCTGCTGACAGCTGATGGCTTAATAGTTTGAATTTATAAGCTAATATTTGACATTTTGCAATATTTTTTATACCATATCCTTCAATTGTCCAATGGATACTACTGAAAGTAAAGAAGAAATCTTTAACAGGGCGAAGGGGCAGCACGAAACGCTGGACCGGAGGCTGCAGATGCTCCTCAGAAAGCCCTTCCTTACAGCGGAAGAGGAGCTGGAGGTCAGGGAGCTCAAAAAGAAAAAGCTATACTACAAAGACATAATGGAAAAAAACCGGTAAGGGCCGGGCATGAAGGAGAACGATTGAAAAAGACAGGTGCACAAATATTGGTTGAATCGCTGGTGGCGGAAGGGGTCGATACGCTCTTCTGCTATCCCGGAGGCGCTACGCTGTACATAACCGACGCACTCGGCGAGTGCGAGATCCGGCAGATCGTTGTGCGTCATGAGCAGGGTGCAGTGCATGCATCGGACGGATACGCGAGGGCATCGGGAAAGGTGGGCGTCTCGCTCGTTACGTCAGGGCCCGGCGCTACGAATACCGTCACGGGGATCGCTACCGCATATATGGATTCAATCCCTCTCGTCATACTTTCCTGCCAGGTCAATACGGCGCTGATCGGGAACGACGCGTTCCAGGAGGCGGACATCGTCGGCATTACAAGGCCCTGTACGAAGCACAATTACCTTGTGAAAGATGTAAAAGACCTTGCCCGGATCATCAAAGAGGCTTTCCATATCGCACGGTCGGGAAGGCCCGGGCCTGTCCTCGTCGATATACCGAAAGACGTGTCCGCAAACATGGCAGATTTTAAATACCCCGACAAGATCCATATCAGAAGCTACCAGCCTACGTATTTCGGACATCCGGGGCAGATACAGCGGGCGATGAGGCAGATCGCCTCCTCAAAAAGACCTGTTCTCTTCACGGGCGGCGGCATCATCCTTTCCGGCGCATCCCAGGAGCTGACAAAATTCGCTGAAGCGCTTTCCATCCCTGTCACCAACACCCTTATGGGGCTCGGGGGCTTTCCCGGCAACAACGATCTCTTTCTCGGGATGCTGGGAATGCACGGGACATACGCGGCAAATATGGCGATCACCGAGTCAGACCTGATCATCGCCATGGGCGCAAGGTTCGATGACAGGGCAACGGGCAAGACCGACGAGTTCGCGCCTCATGCCAAGGTGATACATATTGACATCGACCCTACCTCGATCAGCAAGAACATAAAGGTAGATATACCGATCGTCGGCGACACAAAGAACGTTCTTCATAAGATGCTCGACATCCTCGCTGAGGAAAAAGACTTGTTTAAAGGCTTCCAGGCATCGACCAGCGAGTGGCTGAAAAAGGTAGCAAAATGGAAAAAGGATTTCCCCCTTACCTATCAAAAAAATGGCGGGCTGAAACCGCAGTACGTCATCGAAAAGATATACGGGCTCACCAAGGGAAAGGCGATCATTGCCACAGAGGTCTGGCAGAACCAGATGTGGGCCGCCCAGTTTTACAAATTCCTCAAGCCGAGGACCCTGCTTACATCGGGCGGCCTCGGCACGATGGGGTATGGCTTTCCCGCTGCGATCGGCGCTCAGGCGGCATTTCCGAAATCCCTCGTCATAGACATAGCCGGGGACGGCAGCATCCAGATGAACATTCAGGAGCTTGCCACAGCGGTCCAGCACAAGCTCCCCGTGAAGGTCGTCATACTCAACAACGGGTACCTCGGGATGGTGAGGCAATGGCAGGAGCTGTTTTACGAAAAGCGCTACACCTGGACATGCCTGCCCTGCCCTGATTTTGTAAAGGTTGCAGAGGCGTACGGCGCTGCCGGCTACAGGATAGATAAAGAAAAGGATATAGACAAGGTGCTGAAAGAGGCATTCGGCAACAATCAGCCAACCTTCATCGACGTCCACGTTGATCCCGGGGAGTGCGTCTACCCGATGGTTCCGGCCGGGGCTTCGCTTAAAGATATGCTTCTCGTCTAGGAGGAAACCGTGAGACATACCATATCAGTTCTCGTCGAGAACGAATTCGGAGTGCTTTCGAGGATCTCCGGCCTGTTCAGCGGAAGGGGTTTTAATATCGAGAGCCTCTGCGTCGCAGAGACCCTGGACCCCACGATCTCGACCATGACGATCGTGACGACAGGGGACGATGCGATCATTGAGCAAATATTAAAGCAGCTTAATAAGCTGATCAACGTTATAAAGGTCATCGACTTCAGGGATACAGACTACGTTTCCAGGGAGATGGTGCTTGTAAAGGTGAATGCCGACGAAAAAACGCGGGCGGAGATCCTGCGGATGGTTGAGATATTCCGGGGAAAGATTATAGATGTGTCCCCAAAGACATACACCATAATGATCACGGGAGACGAGGAAAAGCTGAGGGCATTTTTGGCCCTTGTCAGGCCGCTGGGGATAAAAGACCTCGTCAGGACCGGGCCAATAGCGATGGCGCGGGGCGACAAGACCGTAAAGACGAAAGAAAAACAGCCAAAAGGAGGAAATGAAGATGGCTAAGATGTATTATGATCGCGATGCAGATCTGGGAGTGCTGAAAGGGAAAAAGGTAGCTATCATAGGATACGGGAGCCAGGGGCACGCGCAGGCGCAGAACCTGCGCGACAGCGGCGTCAACGTCATCGTTGCCGAACTGGAGGGGACACCGAACTACAAGCTCGCGCTGAGCCATAAATTCAAGCCTGTAAGCGCAGCGAAGGCAGCGAAGGAAGCGGACATCATCCAGGTCCTCGCGCAGGACAACGTTCAGGCACAGCTTTATAAAACAGAGATCAGGGACAACCTGAAAAAAGGCGATACCCTCGTCTTTTCCCACGGCTTCAATATTCATTACAACCAGATAGTCCCGCCGCCGGATATCGATGTGATCATGATCGCGCCCAAGGGGCCCGGCCATACCGTGCGCAGCCAGTTCAACGAAGGCAAGGGCGTGCCCTGCCTGGTCGCCGTGCATCAGAACGCGTCGGGCAAGGCCATGGAAACGGCCCTTTGCTACGCGATG
>JAKQBZ010000344.1 GCA_029559435.1 Deltaproteobacteria bacterium
AGATGTGATCTACGGGAGATACGGGCTTTTCAAGCTACCGACGACGGCGCCCTGGAGATCGGCGCATGCATTGGTGTGAAGAACATCGGAAAGCCGTGTACGGGAAAACCGTATGCACGGTTTGATGAGGGGGAACAGGCTAACCTGATCATGCATAGGCTAGTGAGGCACCGCCAGACGAAAGAGGCGGCAACAGATAGGCTGACGCTAAGGTCAAAAGGCCTGTTCTCTACTCTACCTCTTGCTCCTGCTCATTACGCTTAGTCCGCCACCCGTTTCTCAAACCCTGAAACGCCGTCGTGCGTAGAGCTGTAGAGCTGTAGAGTTTAAAGGACGGATTCAAAATCGAAAAGCAATAAGGACACATCCTGCCGCATAGACGGTCGATCATATCCATGAGGGGATGAAGCCATATGAAGATATTGTGCATATCGGGAAGCCCGAGGGGCGAACATAGCAACACATTTAGCCTCGCTAAAGAGGCAGTTGCGGGGATCACTACCGCGGAGCCAGGTGTTTCCGTAGAATACATACATCTCGGGAGCCTAAGGATGGAATTCTGCACGGGATGCGGCTCCTGTCACAGAAAGCTCCTCTTTTGCCCGCTGAAAGACGACATTGCGCCGGTGCTACACTCTATGAGAAAGGCAGAGGCGATCATTTTCGCATCGCCTGTCTACATAAACCACGTGACGGCGCAACTCAAGGTGCTCCTGGACCGCTCAAGCCCGTTCATTCATTGCCAAATGTTAACCGGTAAATATGGAGCTGCTCTTGCCACTTCTGGAGGCGGCCCTCATGCCATGGTCTTGGACTACTTAAAGGAATATCTCGTAAGTTGTGGCGCCCAATATGTGGGCGGCGTTTCCGGCCCGATGTCTTGCTTCAATGCGATGAAGGAGGAAGCAAAGGCCTTAGGGGTTGACCTCGCCAAAGCAGTAAAGGAGAATATAGCATATCCCGACCAGCTATCCACCATAGAAAAGCAGAGGGAATTCTTCAAGGGCGTAATCTCTTCCAGGAAAGAAGAATGGAAGGGCGAATATGAATATTGGAAAGAAAAGGGATGGATATGAGAGCCCACTTATCTAAAAAATTATTTTATCAAGGAAGGGGAGAAATCTTATGAAGAAGATTGTGATTCTCGCAGCGTTGTCGGCCGCATGTATCATCGCCTCAAGCGTGGCTTATGCGACAACCGACGGGAAGGACAAAGCCATGAGAGCAGAAGTCTTCGAATACCGTGATGGAGATGTGGTCTGCGAAGGGTATATCGTATATGACGAGACAATAAAGGGAAAGCGCCCAGGGGTGCTCGTGGTGCACGAGTGGACGGGACTCGGCGAGTACGAAAAAAGGCGTGCCAAAGAGATCGCTGAGATGGGATACGTGGCCCTGGCGGCTGACATATACGGCAAAGGAGTAAGGGCACAGACCCCAGAAGAGGCCTCAAGCCTCGCTACCAAATTCCGCTCCGATCGCGCAACGTTGCGCTCCCGCGCGAGCGCAGCGTTGGAGGCTCTGAAGAGCCATCCGCTCGTAGATCCCAGCAGGGTGGCGGCCATAGGCTACTGC
>JAKQBZ010000084.1 GCA_029559435.1 Deltaproteobacteria bacterium
AGCATTATGCTCTCCTGGAGCGCAAACTATTCAAAGGTTCCTATCGACAACAAGGACGCCCTCAAACTTATCGCGAAAGACCGCTTTGAAGGTTGTTTCGGTACAGAGATCGTTATCAAGGTGAAGGACGTCAGCGAGGAATCCCTCAAGGACCTCGTAGCGACAGTCGGCCCTGAGCAGTTCACCAGGTTCTTTGAAGTAGAGCGATGGATAAAACCGACGAAGCGTTACACGGAAGAATTTTTCACCGCCTTCACGGATGCCGAGAGAGAAAAGCTCTCCGCGATCGTGAAGCAGTATAAGCCGAGCATCAAGGTGAAGTGATGAGGTACTATTACCCCTGCAAGCCTAACTCGCTCGGCGTAAAAAGCCCTTATTTCGATCAGCTCGATAATGATGTCCGCTGGATCGCCGAGGTCAAAAAGAACGGCTGGCGCTGCCTCGCTGATAAAGATGCCGGCAGCTTTGTCCTCTGGACCAGGCATAAGACGCTTATCATGGATCCGCTCAAAGACCTGCGCCTTGCGCTTTTCTCAATGCTCCCGAACAACACGCGGATCGATGGTGAGCTGATCAACAACAGGACGAAGGACGTCAAGGGCATCTACTATGTCTTTGACATCCTCGTCTATAAGGGAGAACCACTGTTCAACCTTCCTCTGCGTGAACGGAGGAAGATCCTGGAAGGGGCTGTCAAGCCCCTTCCATTCATCGAATTAGCACAGCAGTTCACGACCGGGAAAAAAGAGCTTTACGCGAAAGCGATCCTTGACGAGGTCAATGAAGGCATCGTCATGAAAAAGCTCGACAGCAAGTACCTGGTGTCACAGACACGTTGTCTGCAAAACCCTTACTGGCTCAAGGTAAAGAAGCCAGAAAAACATATCTATATCAAAAAAGGAGGAACCACATGAAAACAATAGTAAGGATTGAAAACGTAGGAACAGAGGTCATTTTAGGCAGGTGCACGGTGAGAGAAGCCATGTCGATCCTGGGTCTCGATCATCACGAATGGAAAACGCACAAGATAAAAGAGGACGAGAAAAAGGTCGAGTACCAGCTGACACGGAAGCCCGCTCCTTTCGTCCCGAAAAAGATTTCCGTATCCCGCAGGGAGATCGAGGAAACCCTTAAGGTCGCTGCCGATTTTATAGCGACCACTCCAATGCCCATACTCCAGTGCGTCCGCATTTCATCGGCAGGAACGTCGTTGACGATCTGTGTGACGGACCTTGAGCGGAGCTGGCGCAGGATCATCCCGGTTGCAGGAGATACGGTCGATATCTGCGTCCCCTTGAAGCTCCTTTATTCGGAGATCAAGGCGCTCCACAGCAACATCACCATCGTTGAGATCGAATTACCCACAGAAAAGGCGATATCGGTCAATGGCCGTTGCCAGCTCAACATATCAAGCGCCGATGAATTCCCTGAGTTTCCCGCCGCCGACGGCGAAGCGGTCTCTATCCATGAGCTGGATCTTAAGCTGAAAAAGGTCATACCCGCCGTTTCGAAAGACGAAGCGCGGTACGTCCTCAATGGTGTCTTCTTCGATTTTGAAAAAGGGAAGCTCGTGGCCACGGATGGTTTCCGCCTCCATCATGAAGAGATCGAAACAACCCCGCTTACTGGCATCATCGTGCCCCGCAAGACTGCCGCGCTCATCGTCAAGTATCCCGGGACGGAAGAGATAAGGGTCAGCGAGAACCACATATCATGCAGGCTGAAAGGCGGCGAGATGGTATCGCGCCTGATCAGCGGACAGTTCGCGGAATACGCCAGCGTCCTTGAGAGCGCGAACCCAGGCAATACCTTTGAGTTTGATTCAAAGGAATTTTTTAAAGTCCTCCAGGGCGCGATCCCTGTTGCCGATTCAAAAACGATAATACTCACGGTCAACGGCGCCCTGCAGATCGAGACGAGCAACGAGAACGGAACATACAGGTGGCAGATTCCCTGCAAATCCATGAAGCCGGCGACGCTCCGGTACAACTTTGCTTTTCTCGCCGATGCGATCAACGCATACGCCGGCGACGGGAACGTGGTTGTCAGTTTCCCCGATGACTACGGTGCGACGACCATCAACGGCAAGGCCCTCGTGATGCCTATACGGATTTAATGAGGTGCCGGATGATCTACTCCATCGGATACGAAAAGCTCACAGTTAAGGACCTGAAAAGGGTCATGAAACAATACCATATCGGTCTGATCATAGACGTGCGCTCAATCCCCTAT
>JAKQBZ010000099.1 GCA_029559435.1 Deltaproteobacteria bacterium
CTCATATAGGTGGACCGGGCCCCGGCGAGGCTAAAAAGGATGAGCGATGCCTGCTCAACGGCAGGCGACACATACCGTTCATGGGCGCCCTTTTTCTTGTCCTTCGCTTTATTATCCATAAGGTTTTATCAAAAGAACCTAAGTTCTATATATAGAACTACAGGAAAAGGGGGAGCATGTCAATAAAAAAGGCAGGTTGATTTTTGCAGCCCTGCGGGTCATTGCCTGCAAAGGCAGAAAAATGGTACACTAAAAAGAGGGTGAAAATGATGTGCGGGCGAAGATCAATGAACTGCCCCGCGGCACGCTGCGGGGCATCAGAGGATAGAAACAGCATGATTATGCCCCCTCACCCTGACCCTCTCCCGCTAGGGGAGAGGGAACAGCGTCACCCCGCGGCACGCTGAGGGGTATCATCCGGATTGAAGGAGAGAAGAGGGTCGATATGGAAAATAAGGAATTGACCGTCGGTTTTTTCCGGCGGGAGGATGCGGAAGGCGTGGCGAGGCTTTTCGCCGAGGTGTATGGAGACAGCTATCCGGCAAGGATAGTCTATGAGCCCGACCGGTTGATCGCCGCATATGAGAACCGCGACAACATCCCGGTCGTTGTCCGTACGCCTGAGAACAGGGTCGTGGGATACAGCTCATTTTTCCGGGCAGCGCCCGACAAAGGGGTGTACGAGAAGGGAAACGGGGCCGTTGCAATGGATTACAGGAACGCGGGCATTATGGGCATGATCTTTCGGTTTGTAAAAGAGGTGATGCAGGACTTGCCGGACATAAAGGTCTTCTTCGGGGAGCCCGTCTGCAATCACATATATATCCAGAAGGCCGCCCTTGCCAACCTGCCTTTTGTTGAGACGGCCATCGAGGTCGACCTGATGCCTGCCGAGGCGTACGAGAAGGAGAAGAGCGCGTCGGGGCGGGTGTCGACGCTCCTTATGTTCATCACCGTTGTCCCGAAGCCCCATGCCGTCTATATCCCCCATGTGTATGCAGGGTATCTGGGATATATATACGACGGCCTTGACGACAGGAGGTCTTTTTTCGCATCAGAGGGCAGCCTTCCCCCTGAACGGCAGACCCGGATCGATACGGAGATATTCGATTTTGCGCAGGTGGCGCGTCTTTCAGTGAGCGAAGCAGGGCAGGACTTTGAAAAGGTTTTCACTGCCGAGGAGGGCAGGGTGTTGAGCGGAAATGTGAATGTGATCCAGGTATGGCTGAGATTATCATGGCCGTGGGTCGGCGAAGCCGTTGCTCTATTGAAAAGGAA
This sequence comes from Deltaproteobacteria bacterium, assembly GCA_029559435.1. GTDB lineage: Bacteria > Desulfobacterota > Syntrophorhabdia > Syntrophorhabdales > Syntrophorhabdaceae > UBA5609. The sequence goes on from JAKQBZ010000099.1 coordinate 1,279, forward strand.
CGGCTACTTCTTCGGCGGCGTATTCCCCCAGTGGTTCGGCGAGGACGGGCTTTTCATGCAGAAGGTCCTCGCGCAGCCCAACTGGGAAGGGGTCCATCTCTTTTCGGAACGGGCAAAGAAGATCCTCGAATTCATCAGGGCCGATTGGGAGAGAGGGGCAACATAGTCTATTTAATTAAGGATGAGCATCAGCGTCAGACTTTCCCCGCAAACACGCTCATTCCGCTCCTGCGGCTCCATTCGCTCGCGTTCGGCTTCGGAACTTTTGCTTCGCAAAAGACCGAGCTTCCTCGCCTCACGACGGTTTGCTAAAGGAAAGCCTGACACTGATGCACTCTGTTGTGTTTAGGGATTAATTAAGGCTTAATGACGTGGGTTGCGGCAAGGAAAGAGGACGCGATGTCGAACATGTTGCTGATCTTCCCGACTGCGAGCCGCGCTTTCACATTGAAAAAGTCGAGGCATGTCCCGCAGGCGAGGATCTCTGTCCCGAGAGATTCTATCTCTTTCAGGATGTTGATGTATTCAGAGCTATCGACCGCAAGGTAGACCCCGGTATTGACGAAGATGATCCTCCACGGTTTCGGGTCGAGCTCCTTGAGCGTGTTGAGGAAGGACCTCATCAGTATCGCGCCCAGGTCATCATTGCCTCTCCCCATGGTTGTGCCGTCGATGTATACGAGCACCTTTTTCCCGGCCGGCGAAGCTGCGCTGCCTGCCTCTTTTTCTCTTAAGCCCGAAAGGAGAAAATCATCGCCCTTCTTCTCAATGCTTACCGTAAAGCCGGCGGTCTCAAGAAACCTCTTCACGTTCTCGCAGGATGTCGGGTTATCGACAAGCACCCGGATGTCATTCGCGCCCGTTCCTTCGAGAAATCTTTTTGTTTCTATAACAGGCATGGGGCATGTCTTTCCTCTGAGGTCAAGCGGTTCCATTGCGCCATTATAAACGATACGCCCTGCATACGCAAATAGATTATATTCATATATTATTTAACATTAATGGAATAAATGAATAATAAAAACAGGAGTGAGCTGTTCTTTGATTTTCTGTTGTTTTTTGACGTAGACTGTTAAAGGCGCATAGAGGTCGCCGGTTATGAAGAAAGAAAAGATGGACAAATACCTGCGGGCCACCGGGCTCATCGATTCGGATCACCCTGCGATAAGGGAGAAGGCGGAAGAGCTGTCGGGCAGGCACCCAACATACCCGGAAAAGGCCATAGCGCTCTTCTATTTTGTCCGCGACCAGATACGCTACAACCCCTTCATGCCGCGCTTCCTTCCGGAGCATTTCAGGGCCAGCAATACCCTGGCAGGCAGGGAGGGCTTCTGTATCCAGAAGGCCGTCCTTCTCACAGCGCTGTCAAGGGCGGCCCAGATACCGGCGCGCCTGCGGTTCGCCGTCATCAGGAACCACCTCCTTCCCCCGAAGTTTTCAGATCTTCTCGAGGGAAATGAGCTGCCAGATCACGGCTTTGCGGAATTGTATCTTGGCGGGAGATGGGTAAAGGCGAACTCCGCGTTCGATATCGGTACATGCAGAGATTTTATTGTCCCCGTGGAATTTGACGGGCAAAAGGATGCACTGTTCCATCCCCGCACCAAAGACGGGCGCCCGCACATAGAATATGTCCTGTTCCGGGGCAGCTACGGCGACGTACCGTTCGAAGAGGTCGCCGGATGGTTGACCCCCGTCCTGACGCCTGAGGGAAGGGCAAAAGTGGTGGGCCGCCCTCTGACGTTGTCTATTTTCCCATAAAAAGATCGGGCAGAAAGGTAGCGATATCGGGGAAAAGAAAGAGCAGCAATGCGCACGCAATAAGGCTCAGCAGGAAGGGCAGCACACCCTTGTAAATGATGTTGAAGGGGATGCCGGTGATATTTTTGACAATGAATACGCAGATGGCCACGGGAGGGATGATCACGCCGATCATGATGGTAATGCCGATCATGATGCCGAACCAGATGGGGTCGTATCCCAGTTTTATGACGGCAGGGTAAAAGATGGGAGTGGCAAGGATCATAAAGGCAAGGTCATCGATAAACGATCCGCCGATCAGATATACGATAATGATAAACACCATGATCAGCCAGCGGGGAAGGGGCAGCCCGGTAACCCAATCGGCTGCCATGAAGGGGATCTCCGTAATGGCCAGGAAGTGGCCCAGCACAACGGATCCGGCAATGAGCAGAAGCGTCATTACCGCTGTTCTCAACGACTCATCCCATGATTTCACGAGGGTCTTCGGGCCTGCCTGTTTCTTGACAGCGGCCAGAACGAGAACTGCAATGGTTCCGATCGTTCCGGCCTCTGTGGGGCTGAACTTGCCCGTCATAAGGCCGCCGATCACTACAACAAAGATGACCGCCACCCAGAGGAAATCGGGCAACACGCGCCATCTCGCGCCCCAGGACTCTTTTTCAGCCCGCGGTGCGATTGCAGGCTTGATGGTAACCCATGCGTAGACGACGCACATGAAAAAGAGCGAGATGATGAGGCCGGGGACTATCCCGGCAAGAAAAAGGCGCCCTATCGACTGCTCTACGATGATCCCATAGATGATGAGGACTATACTGGGAGGGATAAGCATGCCGATGGTGCCCACCGACGCCACGACACCCGCGGAAAGCCTCTTGTCGTAACCGTAGCGGTCCATCTCCGGGATGGCGATGCCGGAAAAGGTGGCAACAGTGGCGAGCGTCGAGCCGCACATTGCTTTGAAGATCGTTGCTCCGGCAACGGTGGTCATGGCGAGCCCTCCCGGCACATGGCCTACCCATTTATGGGCCGCGGCATAAAGCCTTCTTGCAATATCGGAATTTGAGGCGATCTGCCCCATGAGCACAAAGAGTGGGATAACCGTATAGCCATAGGAAGTAAAGGTATCGAAGAAATCCTTCACGACGAGATTACAGGCGGCGGAAAAAGAATTAAGGTAGGCAAATCCTATGAAGCCCACTATGGTCATGCAAAAGGAGAGCTCGATGCCCGTGAGGAAGAGGCCTAAAAGAACGGCGAGCCCTATAAAACCTACCGCAACCTCACTCATTTTTACCTCCCTGAACTGTTTTTAAAAGATCGGCGATAAGCGTGAGGCATTGGAGAAAACAGCTGAGGCTCAACCCAAAGGGAATCGGATAGTAAGGAAGCTTGAAGCTCGGGCTGACCTCTTTGGTCTTGATGAGGTCAAAACCATAGAGAATAAAATTATATCCGATAAAGGCAAACAGGGCGATGCCCATGCACCTCGTGATGATCTCCATGATCCTTCGGTTGCCGGGGCTAAGCTTTACCAGGAGAAAGTCTACGTAAACGTGCGCCTTCTTCCATGACGTGTAAGGGATCGCGAAGCCTACCACCACCGAACCGCAGAAAGAGATGATCTCCATGCTTCCCACGATCGGTCTCCCCAGGTTTCTCATTATTATGTCAAGAAGGGTAACGACCATCATGAAGGCCAGGACCGAGCCGGCAATGGCATGGAAGGTTATATCTATCCTGAGAACAGCGCCCAAGAAACGTTTCATTCTTCCTCCTTAATGTTTCCCTACCCCCGATGCTGCCGGGGGATAGGGAAATTGGGGGGTTGTGAGGGTTATTGATGCGCTTTAATATAGTCCAGGCAAAACTTCAATGCCTGGTCGCCGGGCAGGTTCTTCGACTTCATTGCCTTCACATATTCATCGAGGATCGGCCTCATCTTTGCGGCGACCTTTGCCTCTTCATCTTTCGACACCTTTACGAACTTCACGCCCTTCTGGATGGCGTACTCTTTTCCTTCCTTGTCCAGCTTGTTCCACAGGTTGCCCTGCTTT
>JAKQBZ010000147.1 GCA_029559435.1 Deltaproteobacteria bacterium
GGGACATAGAGAATAAGCCTCAGGGCCTGCGCCTCTCCACTCCATACCCTTACCATGGTATCCCTCATACTTAACGGAAATTTATAGCAGAAAGTGCGCGAAAAATCAATGAAACCGCATATCGGCATAGCCGATGGCTCAAAGTAAAACCAAGCACGAAATCCTAAGCACCAAATCCTAAACAATATCGAAATCCAAATATCAAATGTTCTAAACGCAAAAACGGTATGCATTTTTTGATATTTGAACATTGAAACATTTGGATTTGTTTAGGATTTAGATATTCGGATTTAGTATTTGATTCTGCCATGAATCGTGAGCCATCAGCTATGAGCTAATATGGAACATCGGCGGCCGGATGAGGGTGCTGTGGCAGGACGGGCACTTGCCCGGCTTGGTCAGCCGCCCCCTTTTCCTGAATATAAAACCGCAATGATCGCAGCGGGCAGGCTCAACGACGAACCTGCGGTTGTTCTTCTGGACCGTCTTTTTGATGTGCTCCAGGTGGCCATTGACATCCTTCTCGGCGATCCTCGCGTAGACCGATATCTCGCGCGCCGCGAGGGTCTGCTCCTCAAGGAGCGCCGTAATGAAATGGCGGACCGTCTCGTACCGTTCAACAGGCGCCTCGGGCTCTCTCAGCCGCTTTTTCATTGTAAGCATATTCTACAATAATTCGGCATGGTCCACTATCGAATAAACAGACACGTTTTGAATTTTGAACATTTGAACTTGTTTAGGATTTAGAAATTCGGATTTCGGATTTGCTGTTCGTTATAGAACCTTATTTTACCCATTTCGTGCTATGCATGAAATGGGTAAAATATCATAATTGGCCGGTAGCAGTTTACATTCTCGTCAAATATGCCAGGGTTTCAAGGTGAGAGGTGTGCGGAAAGAAGTCGAAGGGCGCTATGGTCGCGACGCGTAAGCCGTGGCTGAGAAAGACCTTGAGGTCGCGCGCCAGGGTTGCGGGGTTGCAGGAGACATAGGCTATCCGCGGAGGCGTAAGCCTGGTGATGAGCCCCATGCCGTCCTTGCTGATGCCGCTCCGGGGCGGGTCGATGACGAGCAGGTCTGCTGTTGACAAAGAGATCTCCCTGAGAACATTTTCGACCGTTCCTGCGTAGAAAACACAATTTCCAACCCCGTTTATCTGACAGTTCTCCTGCGCGTTAATGATATTTTCTGATGACGAATCAACGCCGGTAACTGTTTTGACGCGGCGGGAAAGGTAAATCTCTATGGGGCCCATGCCGCAGTAAAGCCCCAGGACACGATCATTGCCTGACAGATGTGCGATATCGGATATCTTTTCATACAGAAGCCCTGCCGCCTTTGTATTGGGCTGGAAGAAGGATTGAGGATAGACCCTGCATGTCATCCCGGCAATATCTTCAGTAATATATGATTGTCCGGCAGCGCGCTGCAGCTGGTTATAACGTATCGTGTCCCCGCGCTTGTTATTGACCGCGGCGTACATGCTCTTTACCTGAGGAATGTCTTTCTTGAATATCTCGAAAAGTTCGCCGAGGTTCCTGACCGCTCTCTGCGCTGTTTCCAGCGTGACCATAATCTCACCGGCAGTCTTTGATTCCCTCACGATGAGGTGCCGTAAAACTCCTTTGCCTGTGACCGCGTTGTATGGCGTGAGCCTCTCTCTGCCCGCGAATCCCATGACAACAGGTATGATGGCCTCAACCACGGAACTGAAGACGGGACATGCTGCGACGGGGACTGTAACAGCGCCATATTGCCGGAAAGGCGAAACCCGTTCCCGCATTCCGAGGACGATCCCGCCGTCCTTTTCTCCGAAGGCAAGCTCGACCTTGCTCCTGTAGAAATACTGATCCGGCGAAGGCATGATCGGCAGCACCTCGATGCGGTCAACGTCGATGCCGCCTATCCTCTTCAGCGTCTGCCGGAGGTAGTTCTCTTTAAGCTCAAGCTGTTTTCCATAAGCGAGATCCTGCAATGTGCACCCGCCGCAGATGCCAAAGTGCGGGCATGCCGGATCTGTCCTGAATGGTGAAGGCTTTTCTATGGAATCTATCGCGCCATAGGCATAGCCCTTCGCCTCCCTTGCTATCGATATTCGGACGATATCACCCGGGACACCGCCGGGCACGAAGATCACCCTGCCATCCTTTTTGGCCACGCCGTAATTGTTGGGGAAGGCAACATCCGTTATCTCAACCGATACGTGAGTCATAATCAGTACAAACAGCCATCAGCACACAGCTTTCAGCTAAAACAGAAAAGGCTTCATGCTGAAGGCTGATAGCTGATCGCTGATAGCTAAAGTGGTTGCCAGCATCGAGTATCGAGCATCCAGCATCGGGTTTTGTTTTTCTCGCCTTGCGGATCTTGCTTTCACCCCTCACGTGCCTTTCTGCCTACAGGGAAGGACACCGTGAAGGTGGTTCCTCCTGAGTTGAAGCAGTCATCTTCTGTCTTGCAGTAAGGGCACTGCGAGATGTTGCCGGGGCAAAGGTCGTGGTCGGTGGGGATGAACCTGCACCGCGTGCTCGCGAGCGAGATATCGAAGCCGAATCGCTTTCCGTAGAACTTCATACGGAGAAGTTCGAGCCCCTTTCCGCCGGCGCCAAAATCATAAGGTCTTTTCGATGAGTACATCTCTGTGTCCTTTGTGTGAAAAAGCCCGTCGAAGAGGTACTGCTGATCGTCAGCGGTTATCCCCACGCCGGTATCGGTGACGCTCAAAAGTATCATGTCGCCTTGTTGCTCTACGATGATCCTTATCTTTCCTCCGTCAGGGGTGTTCTCCACAGAATTTTTGATAAGGCCGTCCCCGATATCTCTCAGGATGACAGGGTCCATATAGATAAAGAGGTCGTTTTGTCCTTCAACCTCGAAGCTTATGTCCCTGTGCGCTGCCGCATGCTTCGCCTTGTCAATGATGGGGAGGATGAACGAATAGAGGTCGATCAATTGGAAGGAGAGGGTGCTTCCGGCCATGTACTGGCTCATCCACTCCTTCACGATGTTCCAGTGGGTGCGTATATCCCGGGGGATGTCGGACAGCCCTTCTATCCTTTGCCAGATACGCTCCAGCTCATCGAGGGTTGCCCCTGCCTCGAGCTCATGGGAGACGCTGAAGATCCTGTCCGTCTCTTTTGAGATATCGAGAAGCCTATCCAGGTTCCTCTCAAGAGATTCCAGGAGCCCCGTCATGGTCTGGAACGGCTGCTCCATATGCTCAAGTTTGCGCTTCAGGATCCTTATGTTGCCCTGTATGACCGACAGGGGGGTCTTTAATTCGTGGGAGATATGGTTCACCGCCTTGGTTTTTGCCCTGTTCAGCTTTTCCAGTTCGTTGCGCGACTGGATAAGGGCCTCATGGGCCTGGATCCGCTCTGTAATATCCTCGCAGGTAAGGATATGCTCGCCGGTGGCAAGCTGTACGGGGATGAAATTGATGGTTTTGGACGTCTGATCCTTGCAGGTCACATCGAAGGTCCTCGAGAAAAGCTTATGTCCGGGCTTCGAATATTTGATATCGTTCGTCCAGGCTGTGACGACAGTTTTTCTGTAGACGGGATCGGGGAATGCCTTTTTGATCCACTCCCTCCCGTTGGGCACATCATTCAGGTCATATCCGAAAAGCTCTTTGAATTTCGGATTAATATAGGTAAATGCCCCCTGAGGGTCGATCATTGTGATCCCGAACGGGGCATTGTCAGAAAGGATCCGGAACCTGTTGCGTTCGTTCCGCAACGTTTCTTCGGCCTGCTTGCGCTCGGTGATGTCCCTGAGATACACAAGATAAACGAATATGCCGCGGGAAGGGATAACGGCTGCGGATACTTCAATAAAGATCGTCTTCCCTTTTTTTGTGATGCCCTTGAACTCATATCGCGACGGCACCGGTTCGTTCCTCTGGCGCCTGTTGTTTATGCTGATAAGCTTTTCCACGTCATCGGGATGGGCGACGACGGTAACCGGTTTTCCAATGATCTCGTCAGGGGTGTCGTATTCGAACATTTCGACAAAGCGCCTGTTCACATACTGATGCTTGTGCTCGTGGATGATGGCCACGCCGTCGTTGGAGTGCTCGATTGCGGTCCTGTAACGCTCCTCGCTCTCCATGAGGGCCGCTTCTGCCTTTTTCCGCCGCGTGATGTCCTGCATCGTCCCTTCGTAGTACAGGGCGTTGCCCCTGTCGTCCCGGACCTCCCGGATGTTGATCAGTATCCATTGGAGGCTCCTGTCCTTGCGGTGCATCTGCACCTCAAAGTTCTGTACCACTCCATGTTTCTTAAGCAGGTTGACAAGCTCAACGCGGTTCGCGGGGTTTACATAAAGCTGCCGGTTGATGTTCGTTATAGACCTGATGAGATCCTCGGGGGAGTCGTACCCGTGGATGCGGGCAAGCGACGGGTTGGCGCTGAGGAACCTCCCGTCGATGCTTGTCTGGAATATCCCCTCTGTCGCATTCTCGAACATGTTGCGGTATTTTTCTTCTGTTTGCCGAAGCGCTGTTTCGACGTTCTTCCGCTCTGCGTCTACCTTTTCGAACCGCACGACGCACTCGCGAAGATCGGATATCTCCTTAAGCAGCTCATCTTCTTTCTTGCCGGCTTTTCCCATGGAATATTCCTTAAGGAATTATTATAAAATATTTTTGGTATTTTGGAACGTTATAATTGTAAAATATCTCGATCGCGGAGCAGCAAGAGCATTGCAGCGAAAGGAGAGGAGAGGATGAACGGCGCGGAGATACTTTTGAGAACGGCCGCAGAGGCCGGCGTAGAGGTCTGTTTTGCCAATGCAGGGACTACCGAGCTGCCCATCGTTATTGCCCTTGATTCAGTACAGGGAATCAAGGCGGTCCTTGGCGTCTTTGAAGGCGTATGCACCGGCGCTGCTGACGGTTACGGCAGGATGGCCGGGAAGCCTGCCATGGCCCTTCTTCACCTGGGCCCCGGCTTTGCGAACGGCATTGCCAATCTTCACAACGCCAGGCGGGCAGGCACGCCTTTGCTGAACGTCATCGGCGAGCACGCGACATGGCACCGCGCGGCGGACGCGCCGCTGACAATGGATATCGAGGCGCTCACCGGCGCCGTTTCAGGATGGCAGCGGACAAATGCGTCTGCCGGGCATATTTCGGGCGACGTGGCAGATGCCATAGCGGGCGCTCTCGCGGGGCAGGTAGCGAGCCTGATCGTTCCCCATGACCATCAGCTGCGGGAATGTCCCGGGGCGGAGATCATCGGGGCCCGATTTTCCTTTGCCCCGATAGATGGCCGCGAGATGGAAAGGGCGGCGCAGGCATTGAGTTCCGGCAAAAAGGCCGCCCTCATGCTCGGCAGGAGGGCACTGCGGAAAAGAGGCCTTGAGGCGGCGGCAAGGATCAAGGCCGCAACGGGCTGCAACATTGTCACGGAGACCTTCCCGGGATATATGGAGCGCGGGGCGGGGCTGCCCCGCGTGAGCCGTCTTCCCTATTTTCCGGAAGACGCGATCGCCATGCTTTCCGGATATGAAACGGTGGTGATAGCGGGCGCGCATGACCCGGTAACCTTTTTCGGCTACGAAGGCATCGACAGCTTTATCATCTCGCGAAACCAGGAAAAGATCCAGATCGGCACGGGCGGCCAGGACATGGTCGCCGTGCTTGAGAACCTCGCCGGCTCTCTCCGCGCGCCAAAAGGGACGGCCATGGATGACCATATCTTCGCTCCATTGAATCGCCCTGGCATTCCTGCGGGAGAATTGACAGGGGAGAAGGTCAGCCTCGTGCTGGCGGCGCTGCAGCCCGAAGGCGCGATCATTGTGGATGAAGGGCTTACCACGGGATTTCCCTATTACCAGATCGCGGCAGGCACGCCGCCGCATACGCTGCTGACCATTACCGGCGGCTCCATAGGCTACGGCATGCCCTGCGCCGTAGGTGCGGCCCTTGCCTGCCCCGAAAGGCCTGTCATCAACTTCCAGGCAGACGGGAGCGCCCTCTATACCGTTCAATCGCTCTGGACAGAGGCGCGTGAAGGGCTCAACGTGAAGACCCTCCTCTGTTCGAACAGGAGCTACCACATCCTCGAGATGGAGCTCGAACGAGCCGGCATTACATCTCCGGGGCCCAATATCAGGTCGCTCGTTGGGCTTGACGGCCCGGCGATAGACTGGGTAAAGGTTGCAGCCGGCTTCGGCGTCCCGGGGGCATCAGTGAGAACCGCCGAAGAGTTCGCCGGCGCGCTCGGCAGGACGCTCGAAGAACCGGGCCCGTTCCTCATCGAGATGATCCTGTAACGAAGGAGGCATCCTTGATTATTTATTTGAATTTTGCGCAATATCTTCTATGATAATATGAGATGGGGGCGCATCATAATTTTGATCGCAGGGGTAGAAAGATGAGTGTAAGAAGAACGAAAAACAAAGATGCTGCAAAAGCTCCCGGCAACATCAGCGCCAACATGATCGAATCGCACAAGATGGCTATCGTGGGGCAGCTTTTCCGCGGGATCGCACACGATATAAAGAACCCGCTCGCGATAATATTGCAGGGATCGGAGTTCCTGGGATTGTCCCATACCCTCGATGATTCACGAAAAAAGACGCTGACGATGATCGGGAACGCGGCGGTGAGGATCGACGGCATACTGGAGAACATATTAAGCTTTGCCAGGCCCTCCGGGGGCCAGGCGCAGATAAGCGATATGAGAACGCTTATCGATGAAAGCATCGCGCTGCTGGGGCCGCAGCTCAATACCGGCTATATACAGGTAGGAAGAGATTTTCCCCCGTCTCTGCCGGGATGCAAGGTGAACAGGAACGAAATAAAGCAGGCCCTCGTGAGCGTGCTCATGAACGCGGCCGATGCGATCTCAGAGGATGGGATCATATCAATAGAGGTAAAGCCGGTCCTCTACGGGTCGGGAGAGAAAAGCGTGGCGGTCATGATCACGGATAACGGGTGCGGCATCCCGGAGAAAGATCTCAGCCGGGCCTGCGAGCCTTTTTTTACAACGAAGACGGACCGGGGCAGGATCGGGCTGGGCCTCGCCGTTGTCCGGGATATCATAGAAAGGCATAAGGGGTATCTCAGCATCGAGAGCAGGGCGGGAAAGGGCACAAGCGTGCTGCTTATGCTGCCGGCGGCATTATCATAACCCTGCCAAGGGGCATGGATGATGAAAAAAAGGATCCTTATTATCGACGATGAGAGGGATTTTTGCAGGATGGTGAAGTTTAACCTCGAACGGACAAAGCAATACAAGGTGCTCTTTGCCACTGACGGTAGATCCGGCATAGAGATCGCCGGGAGCAAGAAGCCGGACCTTATTCTCCTCGATATCAAAATGCCGGGGAAGAGCGGCGGCGAGATCGCCGAGGAATTGCTGGACGATCCTTCGACACGCTCAATACCGATCATCTTTCTCACGGCGCTCGTGAAGAAAGGTGAGGTTGCGAAGCAGAGCGGCTACATATCAGGGCGGCCCTTCATCGCCAAGCCCGTTACCGCGAAGGACCTCATCGAGCGGATAGAGGAAGAGCTGCGGTAAGCGATCAGCCGTCAGCTTTCAGCTATCAGCCTTCAGCATAGCGCAAAGCGCAGGGCGCATAGCGAACACCCATAAAATCATCGCGAGGAGCTAAGATCTTTATCTCACGCCCGTCACGCTTGTGCGTGACTCGAGCACGCAGAGTTCGCAGAGAAAGACAAATTATACTTGTCGGCAGAAGTAAGAGGAACCATCATTCTGCCGATACTTTCAGCACCTGACGGTGCGAGAGCAAATCTTACCCGCAAGAGTATGCAGGTTTGCCATGATTGCGTCTTTCTCTCAATCATGGCAAGATACATGAGGTTTTCTCTGCGTCCTCTGCGATCTCGAACGAACGGAGAGAGTGGGCGAGAGACGCTTTAAGGATAAGATTTATTTGATTGCAAAAGTTTCAGCGCCTCCCTGATGAGATGGCGGTTCTTTGGATTGTTGTACTGGATGAGGGCGCGGTGCATCTTCCGCTCGAGGAATGTCTTTGCCACGTATACGCGCTTGCCCGTGTAAGGATCTTTTTCCGTATAGTAGATCGTTCCGGAAAGGGTAAGGGGCAGGGGGGTGAAATCCTGGACCTGCTCCGGGTGGATGCCCCTTCTTTTGAGATACCGGGAGAGCTCCAGGGCATCCGACAGCGTGGCGCCCGGGTGGGCGCTTATAAAGTAATTGACGAGATAAAGCTTTTTCCCGGCCTTTCTTTGCGCATCCCCGAACCTCCTGACAAATTGTTCATACGTATCGAAGGGCGGCTTGTTCATGATCTTCAGAACGTGATCGACGCAGTGCTCGGGGGCCACCTTCATCTGGCCGCTTATCTGGAACGCGCAGATGTGACGCAGGTATTCAGCGGCGCGGCCCTCGGCAAGCAGGTCGTACCGTAACCCGCTTTCAATAAAGACGTGCCTGACCCCGGGCAGCCCCATGATCTCCTTGTAGAGGCCGATGCTCTCTTTGTATCCGGGCTGCAGGTTGCCGCACACCTTTGGGACAAGGCAGCTTCTTTCGCTGCATGCGCCTTTGCCTTCCCACCGTGCGCAGCGCGCCTGGTAGAGGTTCGCCGTAGGCCCGCCGATATCGGTTATCGTGCCGCGGAAATCTTTTTTCCCGGCGAGGGCCTTTGCCTCCGCGATGATCGACTTCTTGCTGCGCGACTGGACGATCCTCCCCTGGTGCATGGAGAGCGAGCAGAAGCTGCAGTTGCCGCAGCACCCCCTGTGGGAGACGATGGAGAACCGTACCGTTTCAAAGCCGGGAACGCCGCCCTCTTTATCGTACGAAGGGTGGCATGCCTTTTGGTAAGGGAGGCTATAGATGTGATCCAGCTCCGACGGTTTCATGGGAAGGGGAGGAGGGAACTGCACCACATAATGCGTGCCATGTCTTTGGATGATCGTTTTGCCGCTGAAAGGGTCCTGGTTGAGGGATATGCCCCTGAACGCCTCATTGAACTTGTCCTTGTCTTCCTTGACCTCCTCGTACGGCGGAATCTCAACGATTATCGATGATCGATCATCGATAATCGATAATCGGGAACTACCTTCTGTGTCTTGCAGTGCATCTGCTGATAGCTGACCGCTGACAGCTGAAAGCTTCTTCAGTACCGTTGTTCCCCTGATGCCGTACAGTTCCCTTCCGTCCTTTATCCTCCGTGCGATCTCCACGATCTGCCTTTCGCCCATCCCGTAGACGAGTATATCTGCCCTTGAATCTACGAGGATAGACCTCCGCACCGCGTCGTCCCACCAGTCGTAGTGGGCGAACCTCCGCAGGCTTGCCTCGATCCCGCCGATCACGATAGGGACGTCGCCATATGCCTCCCGCACACGGTTCGCGTATACTATGACTGCCCTGTCAGGCCTGAGCCCTGCTTTGCCGCCCGGCGAGAAGCCGTCCTTTTTGCGCGGCCTTTTTGCGGATGTGTAGTTGGCGACCATCGAATCGAGGTTTCCTGCCGTGATGCCGAAGAAGAGACGAGGTTTTCCAAGCTTCCTGAAGTCGTCGGCCTTCCTCCAATCCGGCTGGGCGATGATGCCTGCTTTAAAGCCAGCGGCTTCAAGGACCCTGCCG
>JAKQBZ010000209.1 GCA_029559435.1 Deltaproteobacteria bacterium
AAAGATTGCAGCAGTAACAAATGCCAATACCGCCAGCCTTCCAGTGCAAGGTATGAAAGGCGTCAGGAATATTGTAAGCAGCCTTGCCTTTCTCGATTCAACGATGCGTGCGCCCAAGACAGCAGGCACATTGCATCCAAACCCGAGGCACATGGGCATAAAGCTCTTCCCGTGAAGCCCAATAATATGCATGAATCGGTCCATCACAAAGGCAGCGCGCGCCATATACCCGATATTTTCAAGAAATGTCATTGAAAAGAAAAAAATAACGAGAATTGGCGTGAACGTCAGCACCGAGCCCGCTCCACCAATAACGCCGTTTACCAATATCCCTCTTACCCACCACGGCTCGTTTATCAGGCTGGCATCAATCCACCTGCCAAAAGCGCTTGTGATCGTTTCAAGGAGCTTTTGCAAGGGGAAGCCTGCCTTGAAGGTCAGCAAAAAGATAATCGCCAGTATTCCCAGGAGAATCGGGACACCCAAAACGGGTCGGGTGAGAATATGGTCTATCCGGTCTGTTATAAGCACCTGCCCCCGTTTAAAACGTGAGACGGCAGCCCTTGTTGTCTCCTCGACCCAGTCGTATCTTCCTCCCACAACTGCCCTTAGCGCATCCTCGTGTTTAACGAGAAGCGATTGGACTTCGTTCCATACATCAGGAGGTATAACGCCCCTCACGGCATCCGATACCTCAGGATCGCCCTCCATAAGTTTAGTAGCTACCCAGATATCATTATAAGGTATAGGGAGATGTCCTTTGATCATTTCGAGCAGCTTAAAAAAGATCTCCTTGTGATCCGGTGACACCTCCGGCATCCTCGGAACATATTTCAGCTCTCCCTCTGCAAGCTGAATAATTTTAGTGACGAGTTCTTTAATTCCCTGGTTCTTTATGGCAACCATGGAGACAACCGGTATGTGCATCGATCTTTGAAGGGCATTGATGTCGATATACATGCTCTGCCCCTCTGCCACATCAACCATGTTTACCGCAACAATGACAGGTGACCTCAAAAGGAGTATCTCGGTGAGCAGGTAGAGGCTTCTTTCCAGGGCGGCGGCATTGACAACAAGGACAACGACATCAGGATGCTCATGGATAATAAAATCTCTCGCGATTCTCTCTTCTTCAGAAAATGCGCTGAGGCTATACGTGCCGGGCAGATCGATTATCTTCAGCTCAAAGCCGTCGACGTTATGAAACCCTTCTTTCATCTCGACGGTTTTGCCCGGCCAGTTTCCGACGTGCTGCGATAAACCGGTGAGAATATTAAAAACAGTTGTTTTTCCTACATTAGGCTGTCCGGCCAAGGCGACGAGGAGGCCCTTCGACGGTCTTTTTTCTTCGCTCTTGCTCCGGGCTGAGCTTATCTTTTCAACCAGGATCTTATCCGCCTGTCCTTTGCCGAGGGCAACTCTGGTATCGGATGCGAGGACAATAATCTGCCTTCCGCTGTTTCTTAAGACCCTGATCTTTATGCCCGGCATGATCCCCATGGCGGCAAGCCTGCTCGTGAGCCCTCTTCCTCCGGACAAAAGATGGATCATGCCTTCCTCATTTTCTTCAAGCGATGTAACGGGAAATAACTCGTTGTCCATTCACAATACCTTTTATATATTTTTCAAGGAGCTACAAGGCGCTGCCCGGCGCGATAGACATCAAGAAGCGCTGTCGGGTGGTCAACGACCACGCCTTTCTTATCAACGCCCAGGAAACCCACTGTTTCATGAACGGGTATGCTGACAGACCTGAAAAAGGCCTTCGCGGTTGCGTCTCCGCACTGTATCCCGATATCTTTCCTCATCCCGCCCACGATGATTAACAGTCCTTTTCGACCATTTTTGCCCTCCGGTATCGTCTTCTTCAAAAGGTATTTTTCACACCAAAGGGCCTGGCACCTGTCTATCATGGTCTTGGTCTGAGCAGAAAGGCCGAAGAAAAATACCGGGGAGGCCACTATAATCCTTTCTGCTTCCCTGATAGCGGCGTAAATCTCTTTCATATCGTCCTCTATGACGCACTTGCCGTTTTGTTCGCATGCCCCGCAGTTCTGGCATGGCTTGAGGTTCATATCGTTCAGCCTGAACAAAACGGCCTTATTCCCTGACTCTTGTACTGCCCCCAGCGCCTCTCCAAGCAGTATATCCGTGTTTCCGCCAACCCTCGGGCTTCCGTTAAAGGCAACGACCTTCATCATTCCTCCTGGAATCAGCTAAGCATAAAAAGCCGGATCCGGCAGGCATCGACAGGCTTATACTGTCGGCTGCGAACTGAGAGCTCCTGCGCTTATCTATCAATCTACCCTGTAGAAGGCGGCTTTCTTTGCCTTGCAGACAGGACATTCATCGGGCGGCTCGCCTTCCACCGTGTTTCCGCAGACCTTGCAGACATAGTAATCAACGGCTTCTTTCTTTTCGAGGTTGTCGAGGGCCTCCTGGTAAAGCGCCGCATGTATCTTTTCCACTTCGTTCGCGAAATTAAAGCTCCGTAATGCCCCGCTTTGCCCCTCCTGCTTTGCGTCCTCGATCATCTGAGGATACATGCTTCTGAACTCGTGGGTCTCTCCGCCGATAGCCTCCTGGAGGTTCTCTTTTGTACTTCTAACGCCTTTCAGCTCTCTGAGATGGTTATGGGCATGGACAGTCTCGGCTTCAGCCGCTGCCCGGAAAAGCTTGGCAGCCTGCCTGAACCCCTCTTCCTCGGCCTTTTTCGCAAATGCCAGATATTTCCTGTTTGCCTGTGATTCGCCTGCAAATGCCTCCTGAAGGTTTTTTTCCGTCTTTGACATATTAATTATGTCCTCCTTAAAATTTTTCTTTCAGCTGTGCTGTTATCAAAATCTGCCGTGGTATTCTTTTACCTTCTGTGCGAAAGACCTGCCGAATTCGTAGCATTTGTTTTCATCATCCGCTGACGGTTTATACAGCACCTGAACCCCCGGCTCTACTGTCTCGAGGCCCATGCGTTTCAATGACTCGTAGACCTCCTTAACGGCGCCTCCTCCCCAGCCGAAGCTCCCGAAGGCGCCGGCGATCCTGTTCTTTGGCCGAAGCCCCCCGAGGTGATGTAAAAACTCCGCCACCGATGGAAACATAACGTTATTGATCGTGGGCGTTCCTATTAAGCAGCCTCTTGATCTCCAGAACTCTTTAATTGCCACGCTCATCGGCGTAGCCCGCAGCTTTATGACCTTGCAGTCAACGCCCTCGTCTTTGATCCCTTGCATGACCGGGATCGTCATCAGTTCGGTGCTATGCCACATGGTATCGTAAATGATCGCGACCTGCTGGTCGGCCTTGCCGGTGGCCATATCAAGATACATCTGTATGATCTTTCCAGGGTCCTTTCTCCAGATAATTCCGTGGTCAGGGGCGATCATATCGATCTCAATTCCAAGCCGCACGATCTCTTCGATCTTCGATTTGATCAACTGCCCGAAAGGCATGAGGATGTTCGCATAATAGTCAACCACGGCGTCCCTGAGCTCAAACTCAGAGTGGCACCCGATAAACTCATCGTCAAACCTCGAAGAGGTTGCTACGTGCTGTCCGAAGGCATCCTGCGAGATGAGGAGTTTTGCCTCCTTCACGTAGGTTACCATAGAATCGGGCCAGTGGAGCATCGGCGTCTCGAGAAAGACCAGGGTATATTTGCCGGTATTCAGGGTATCTCCGTTTTTCACGACCTTCATGGTCCATTTGGACGTATCGCAATGCCTGTCAAGGCCCTTCTTGCCTTTCTCCGAGATGTAGATCGTGGCGCCAGGCATATATTTCATAACTGTGGTTATTCCGCTTGCGTGGTCGGGTTCTATATGATTGATCACAAGGTTTGTTATCTTTGATGGATCGACTATCCTCCTGATGTTCTCTATTGTTACCATGCCAAAATCATGCTTCACCGTATCAACGAGAGTTGCCTGCTTGTCGTTGATAAGGTAGTTGTTATAAGAGGTGCCGTTTTGCGTAATGTATCCATGAAAATCCCTAACGGCCCAGTCAATTGCGCCTACCCAGAAAATGTCAGGCTTGATCTCTACCGGTTTCATTTTTTCCTCCTCTGTTATGATCTTGATTCTCTCAACATCCTCAAGCAATGCCTTAGCGGTAAGTATAATACGTCTCTGTTGACTTTGCTATTTTTGATTTGCCTTTAAATAGTCGAGGCAAAACTTCAGCGCGTCCTCTCCAGGCAAACCTTTCGATCTCATGCTCTTCACATATCTGTCAAGCAGTGGCTTTACCCTCTGTGCCCACCTTTCATTTTCTTCGTTCGACAGCTGTATTATTTTATTTCCCCTGCGCAGCGTAAATCCCCTGCCTTCTTTATCAAGCTCGTCCCACAGCTTCCCTTGTTTTTCGATCCATTCTTCGCTCATTTTCTCAATAATATTCCTGATATCCGGTGAAAGCGCCCCCCATTTTTTCTTGTTCATAACAACAAAAAAACCGGTTGTGTATGCAGCGCCGAAATCCTCAACAGAATAACTGATGACCTCCCCCAGCTTAAACTCCATCAAGGACTCCATGGGATTCATTATGCCCTCTGCAAGGCCGTTGTTGAGGGCATAATAAGCCTCTGTCATGGGCATGCCTACCGGAATTCCACCGAGCGCTGATACCACCTCGGAGCTCAGGCCCGTGGAGCGTATCGTTCTGCCTTTCAGGTCCTCGAGCTTATCAACGGGTTTCCGCATATGGAGGATCCCGGGGCCATGGGCGTGGAGGTAGAGCACCTTTACCTCGCTGAGCTCTTTCGGGTTGAACTTTTTGTAATACTCGTTGATCATTTTTGTCGCAACGTACCCGCTTTTATACCCGAGAGGCAGATCGATGACCTCTGTAAGAGGAAATTTTCCCGGCGTATAGGCAAAACAGCTTAAGCCGATGTCTACGCTCCCTCTTGCAACAGCGTTATATGTCGCCTCAGGCGGCACCAGAACCGCACCAGGGTAATATTTTATCGCTACCCTTCCATTTGTCCTCTTTTCCAATTCTTTGTTCCACTCAACGGCAAGGAGGCTGATCCTGCTTTGTGGAGGAAAAAAATTAACATAGGTAAGGGTTACAGCCTTTTCCGCCCGCGCCGTTGAAAAAGATGTTACGAGTATAAAAATTATCAACGCTAATGAAAAATATCTGGTTATCCCGGCATCCTTCATATATATCTCCTTAATATTATGAATTTTTCTGATAATAAAAACCATATTTATTATGCCAAGTCAACACGCCTTATTCAACACATAGGATAAAAACGGCAATACCTCCATTATGTTGACGGCAGCCAAAGGACATGCTATGAAAAGGATGTGTACACGACAAGGATATACTACCAGGACACTGATGCGGGGGGCGTTGTATATTTTGCAAATTACCTCAAATTTTTCGAAAAATCATGGTTCCGGCATCTTCTATCTATAGGTATATCTATCCCGGATTGGGAAAGGGATGGTACGTATGTTATCGTTAAAACGGTTTCTCTCGACATAACAGAGAAATTGTTCTATGGAGACGAGATCGCCGTTGAAACATCCGTGAGTGAAGTGAGGAACTCCTATTTTGTTCTTGACCACAAGGTTTCGAAAAATAACAAAACCACTGCAAGGGGCCGGACAACAATGGTCTGCATCGATGCAAAAGGCAAGCCGAAAAGGATTCCGGAAGACTTTAAAGCTCGACTTATGAGCTCTTCCCCCTAATGGCCTCCCAGCTTTTCAGGATCTGCAGGCCCATATGCAATTGAAAATCTTCATCTTCAAGGGTTTTGGTATTGAAATCCTCTAATTTCTTGATATTTCTTTCAGTTTCATTCCTCTTTTCCAGGTCCTTCTCTTTTATAGGAACGATCTTTTCTTTTGCCTTCACCATATTATTGTCCACGGCAATGTCCGGCGTGATGCCTTCGGCCTGGATCGACCTTCCCTTCGGCGTAAAATATTTTGCCGTAGTAAGCCTTACCGCAGAGCCGTCGCCAAGCGGAAATATCGTCTGCACAGAGCCTTTTCCAAACGTCTTGGCGCCGACGACTATTGCCCTTTTATAATCCTGCAAGGCGCCCGCTACGATCTCGGAGGCACTCGCGCTGCCTTCGTTGACCAGCACTACGAGAGGGCCGAGGTAGTCTCCGTTTTTGCTCTTCGCGTAGAATTTCATCTTATTTTCTTCTCTCTGCCTCCCCTCTATTGAAACGATTATGTCATCTGAAAGAAATTTGTCGGATACCTCTACGGCCTGCTCGAGGAGTCCTCCCGGGTCGTTTCTTAAATCCAGTATCAACCCCTTCAGGGGTTTTCCCTTGTTGCTTTTCTCAAGCTCTTTGAATGCGTTGTCAAGGTCTTTCGCCGTCCTTTCCTGAAACTGCGCGATCCGGATGTACCCGTAGTTATCTTCAAGCATCCTGAATTTAACGCTCTTTACGACAATAACGTCGCGGACAATCGTGAACTCATTGACGCGCGTTGCGCCTTCCCTGGCGATCGTCAAATTCACCGGCTTCCCTTTTGCTCCACGTATCATCTTCACAACGTCCATAAGGCCCATGTTCTTCGTCGGCTTTCCATCAATTCGTATGATGTGGTCCCCGGATTTTATCCCTGCCTTGTAGGCTGGAGTATCCTCTATCGGGGTTATTACCGTCGGGAAACCGTCTTTTATTGTGATCTCTATGCCGATGCCTCCGAATTCCCCCTTTGTCTCTGTCTGCATGTCTTTATACATGTCTGGAGGGAGGAAGGAAGAGTGAGGGTCAAGCGATTCAAGGATGCCCTTGATCGCGGAATATATGATATCTTTATCTTTCGTCTCTTCGACGTAATTTTTCTTCACCAGGTCAATGACGTCGGAGAACGTTTTTAAATATTCGTAGATCTCCTTGTCATTTGTTGACGAAACGGTTCGTTTCCCCTGGGCCCCCATATAAAAACCAAGGAGAAAGACCACCACTAAAAAAATGCTTAAAGATAGCTTTGCTTTCCGGCCCATTCAAAGTCCTCCTGCCCTGATAATACTATAATTTTCATAAACTTTCAATCGCAATTAAAAGGAACAATTGACTATTCCTTTAAAAACTGTTGTATTATATCAAATCCTAAAAGGGGGTACACAATGCCTGTATATATCATGCTCAGCACGCTGACAAACGAGGGAAGGAAGACCATTAAAAATAACCCTGAACGCATTAAGGAAGTTGACAAAGAGATCGAAAAAATGGGGGCAAAGGTCATTGCCCAGTATGCAATCCTCGGGATGTATGACTTTCTGAGTATCCTCGAGGCGCCGGACAATGATACCATAGCAAAGGTATCGACAGAGCTCGGGTCAAGGGGGACGATACAGTTAATGACGCTCTCCGCAATACCGGTCTACGAATTTGTAGAAAAAATGGGCTGATCCAGCTACGGGAGCGGGCCCAGCAATTCCTTTTTATTAAATAATCTATATTCTCCAGGCCTGAGGTCGCCCAGCCTCAGATTGCCTACCCTGACCCTCTTTAGCTTCAGTACCGGGTGGTTTACCGCATTCCCTATCTTGCGTATCATCCTGTTCTTTCCTTCGTCAACAATCACGCTGTACCAGGTATTTTTTATAGAAGACCCGGCGTATACGATCGATTTTACTTTATACACATCTCCTTCAATGCCTATCCCTTTCTGCATGCGCATCATTGCATCCCTGCCAAGTATTCCCTTGAACTTGACGAGGTATTCCTTCTCCACGCAGTACCTTGGATGCATTACCCTGTTCGCGAAATCGCCGTCAT
>JAKQBZ010000215.1 GCA_029559435.1 Deltaproteobacteria bacterium
CCATTGCCCAATATTCCCCACTGCTGCCTCCCGTAGGAGTCTGGGCCGTGTCTCAGTCCCAGTGTGGCTGGTCGTCCTCTCAGACCAGCTACCCGTCATAGCCTTGGTAAGCTCTTACCTCACCAACAAGCTGATAGGCCACAGGCTCATCCTCAAGTGATAGCTCATTTAAAAAATAAGCCACCTTTTACCACGCGACTTACGCCGTGTGGTCTTATCCGGTATTAGCCCCACTTTCGCAGGGTTATCCCAAGCTCGAAGGTAGATTACCTATGTATTACTCACCCGTCTGCCGCTTTACTCGCCCCCGAAGGGACTTTCACGCTCGACTTGCATGTGTTAGGCACGCCGCCAGCGTTCGTTCTGAGCCAGGATCAAACTCTCAAAACAAACCATTAATTTGTCGTTACTGAACGAGGACCTGCTATTTATTTATTCTTTATCAAAGAACATCTAACCTTGAAGCATCATAATTATACTCATTTTTGAAGAATTGTCAAGGAAATGTCTTAAAATATTTTAATAAATTTTGAAGGTTCTGTTTTTATATTATTTTAACGGTCTTTTCGGCCATTTTAGGCGTTTTATTTATTTCGTCGATCTGGGGCGGATCATGGTTCCCGGGTCAAGCGCCCTGTCAAGCTCGTCGCTGTTGAGAAGCCCCTTCTCTATTGCCAGTTCCCGTATCGTTCGCCCTGAGGCAAGGGCCTCTTTTGCCAGATTTGCTGCAGCCTCGTAGCCTACAAGAGGGACCAGCGCGGTCACAATCCCCGTGGAATACTCGATGAGGTCCCTGCAGCGATCGACATTTGCCTTTATTCCGGTAACACAGCGTTCGCGGAGTACATTAAAAGCGTTTTCCAGGAGCGTCAGGGATTGGAGGATATTGAAGCCGATAACAGGCTCGAAGGCGTTCAGCTCAAGCTGCCCAGCCTCTGCGGCCATCGTTATCGTCACGTCATTGCCGATGACCTGAAAACAGACCTGGTTCACCACCTCGGGTATGACAGGGTTCACCTTGCCCGGCATGATCGTTGAGCCGGGCTGCATCGGAGGCAGCAGGATCTCCGCTAAGCCTGTGCGGGGGCCGGAGGAGAGCAGGCGAAGGTCGTTGCAGATCTTCGAGATCTTTACCGCAATGCGCTTGAGGACACCTGAAAGCTGCACAAAGGCCCCGGCATCCGACGTTGCCTCCACGAGGTTCGGCGAAGTAACGAGGAAAAGGCCCGTTATCTCGATGAGATGCTCCCTTACTAGGTCCGCATATCCCTGAACGGTGTTGACGCCGGTGCCGATCGCCGTCGCCCCCATGTTGATCTCGTGGATAAGCCTTGTCGCTTCACGCAGTCGCTCAATATCCTCCCCGATCGTAACGGAATAGGCGGTGAACTCCTGTCCCAGCGTCATAGGGACCGCATCCTGGAGCTGCGTTCGCCCCATCTTCAGAACATCCCCGAATTCTTCACCCTTGGCGGCAAAGGCATCCTGCAGTTTGCCCATGGCATCGAGAAGGCCCTGTATAGACCATATCGCCGCCATCTTTAATGTCGTGGGGTATACATCGTTGGTTGATTGGGAGAGGTTGACATGGTCGTTGGGGTGGCAGTATCTGTACTCGCCTTTGGCATGGCCGAGGTATTCCAGCGCGCGGTTTGCGATGACCTCATCGGCGTTGATGTTCGTCGATGTACCGGCACCGCCCTGAATAACGTCAACAGGGAAATGCTTATCCAGCGCTCCTGACCGAACATCGCGGCACGCCCTGATAATGGCGTCGCTTATGGCGGCCGGGAGCAGGCCAAGCTCTTTGTTCGCCATGGCGGCAGCCTCTTTGATGGAGGCAATTGCCCTTATCATGACGGGAAATTCTGCTATGGGGATGCCGGTAATGGGAAAATTTTCTATGGCGCGCACAGTCTGCGCGCCGTAATACGCATCGGCAGGAACATCCTTTTCGCCGAGGCTGTCATGCTCCTTTCTGTATTCCATCGCATCCTCCCTCCGTGTTCTTGAAAATCGAATACCAGATTATTCCAACAAGGTCACGGCATGTCAAGAAGAAATAGCTATCAGCGGTCAGCTATCAGCTATCAGTCGAAAAGCCTTTTTTGTTTCTGCTGACGGCTGTGTGCTGACGGCTGATGGCTGACAACTCGATTTATCTTGACACCGGGATATGCCGGTAGATAACATTCGATATAGCTGTCTGAAATATCTTTTTTAACAGTAACAGCATTTAATGGGAGAAAAGATGGGTAAAAAATTAAAAATGTCTTTGACTGCGTGGGTCTTCACCGGGATGATATTGGGGCTTGCCGTCGGATGGCTTCTTCCCGGCGTAGGGGTAAAGCTGGAGCCTCTCGGCATCATCTTTATACGCATCATTAAAACAGTTATCGTCCCTATCATCTTCGCGACGTTGGTCGTGGGGATAGCCGGCCACGGCGACCTGAAGGCCGTCGGCAGGATGGGCCTGAAGTCGATCATCTACTTCGAGATCGTCACGACCTTAGCCCTTTTCCTCGGCCTTGTTATGGTGAACATCATGAAGCCGGGCGTAGGCATGCACCTCGATGCAACTGCCAGCGTCCCCGGCATAACCGCAAAGCAGCACAGCCTCTCCGATGCGATCATAAACATATTCCCGGAAAATTTTTTCGATGCTGCCGCACGGGGGGACGTGCTCGAGGTGGTCATCTTCACCATCCTCTTCGCGATCGCCCTCAGCCTTCTTAAGGAAAAGAAGAAGCCCATCTTAGACTTCTGCGACACCCTTGCGGAGACGATGTTCAAATATACGGGCATAGTGATGAACTATGCGCCGATCGGCGTAGGCGCCGCCATAGCCTTTGTCGTCGGCAGCAAGGGCCTGTCCGTGCTCGTCAATATGGGCGCCCTTATCTTCACGCTGTACCTGTCGCTCATCTGTTTTATGATCGTCATTCTCTTTCCCGCAGCGCTTATATTCCGTGTTCCCATCAGGAGATTCCTGTCTGCGGTCAAAGAACCCGCGATCATAGCATTCTCCACGACAAGCTCCGAGGCGGCCCTGCCCAAGGCCATGCAGGCAATGGAGGCGCTCGGCGTGCCGCGCCGCATTGTCGCCTTTGTCATTCCGACAGGCTATAGCTTCAACCTTGACGGGACAACATTATACCTTTCCCTTGCCTCTGTCTTTATCGCGCAGGCTTCCGGCATCGACCTCAGCATTGGCCAGCAGCTTCTCATCGGCTTCACCCTTATCTTCGCAAGCAAGGGCTGCGCAGGCGTGCCTCGCGCATCGCTCATCGTCCTCGCGGGAACCTTGGCTTCTTTCGGTATCCCTGTGGGAGGCATTGTGGTCATCCTCGGCGTGGACTCGATCATGGACATGGCGCGTACCACAACAAACATTATAGGCAACTGCCTCGCATCGGTGATAATAGCACGC
>JAKQBZ010000233.1 GCA_029559435.1 Deltaproteobacteria bacterium
GAAGATCGTCCTTGATGAGTGCCCGCATGCCCTTTTCGTCCCGGCGCATGCGTGGACTCCCCATTTCTCTGTATTTGGTGCTGTATCGGGCTTTGATTCCCTCGAGGAGTGCTTCGAAGATCTTGCCCCCCATATCAAGGCGATCGAAACGGGCCTTTCCTCTGACCCGATGATGAACTGGCGCCTCTCCGCCCTCGACAGGCTGACGCTCATATCGAACTCAGACGCCCACTCACCGGCAAAAATGGGCAGGGAAGCAAACATCCTTGATGCCGACATCTCATACGAATCGATAAAGAATGCGATAGAGACCGGAAAGGGTTTCCTCAACACTATAGAGTTTTTTCCCGAGGAAGGAAAATACCACTATGACGGCCACAGGGCATGCGGCGTCAACCTTGCTCCCGATGAAACAATAAAGAATGATTACCTCTGCCCTGTCTGCGGTAAAAAGGTGACCGTCGGGGTGCTGCACAGGGTGAACAGGCTTGCCGACAGGGCTCACGGGTTCAGGCCTGACAGCGCAAAGCCCTTCTTTTCCCTGGTCCCCCTGCCGGAGGTCCTTGCTGAAACCATGGGCACCGGCGTTGCCAGCAAAAGGGTTGACGCAGAATACCGGAGGCTCATCCATCAGCTCGGCAACGAATTCAGGATACTGATTGACACGCCCCTCCCCGACATCGAAAGGGCGGGGTCGCCGCTCATCCGTGAGGCGATCTCGCGGATGCGCGCAGGAAAGGTCAATATCATACCCGGCTTTGACGGAGAATACGGCAAGATCAGGATATTCGAAGCTGCGGAACGAAGGCAGATCAAAGGCCAGGCAGCTCTCTTCTAAAGAAGCATGACGGACATTGAAGCAAGGATACTTGATGGCCTGAACGGATCGCAGAAGGAGGCGGTCACAGCCGCCGATGGCCCGCTCATGGTCGTTGCGGGCCCAGGGACAGGCAAAACGCTGACCATCGTCAGGAGGATAGCCTGCCTTGTTGATCGCGGGGCAAGGCCGGAACATATCCTCGCCGTGACGTTCACCAACCGTGCCGCGCAGGAGATGCGCGAACGCACCGCCGCGCTGCTTGGAAAAGATGCAACAAAGGTGTTTATCGGCACCTTTCACATGTTGGGGCTTCAGATCATCCGCGACAACACGCCGCACGACTTTATCATCTGCACAAGAAGCGACCAGGTCAACCTTCTGACGGCCATTCTTCAGGAAACGGCTCATAGAAGGGAGGCAAACGAAACAGCCGAAACAATATCGCGGATAAAGAATTTCCTTGAGGACGGAGACGAAGACATGCGGGCCGTCTACGATCAGTATCAGGCAGCGCTCCGCGAAAAGAAGGCCTTTGACCTCGACGATCTCATCCTGATGCCGATAGAAATGCTGCGCGACCATTTATTGCTGCAGAGATATAAAGACAGGTTCCAACATATCATTGTCGATGAGTACCAGGACATAAACCCCGCCCAGTACAGGCTTTTAAGGCTTCTTACGGGGGACAGCGGAAATATCTGCGTTGTCGGCGATGCCGACCAGGCGATCTATGCCTTCCGGGGCGCTGATGTGACAAACTTTCTTAACTTCGGGAACGATTTTCCAGCCGCCCGGAGGATCACCCTGTCGCATAATTACCGCTCCACTGCCGGCATCATCAGGGCGTCGGACAGGATGATCTGCAACAATGCCCGGAGGATTGAACGTGAACTGCTTCCCGTAAGGGGAAAGGGGAAACCGATCACGATTGTCTCTGTGCCCGACGAACGCGCAGAGGCCGAACTGGCGGTCGGCGAGATAGAGGCAAGGATCGGCGGCACGAGCCATTACCAATTGATGCACGCGCCGCATCGGCAGGATTCCCCTGACGGCGCGTGCAGCTTTTCCGATTTTGCTGTGATCTACAGGACAAACGCGCAGGCAGAGATAATCGAGGAGGTTTTCCAGGCATCAGGGATCCCCTGCCAGGTGATCGGCAGCCGCCGCCTTTCGGGGAAAGGAACATATTCAGACATTATCGGGGCCCTGAAGGATCGTGCGGCGGATATAGACCCCGGGAAGCTTGTGAATGCATTCTCCGCCGAAGAACTGATCAGGTCTGCGTTCAGCGAACTTGGCGCCGATGACAGTAGCTTCCTCTGCCGGTTGCTCATAAACATCATCCCCCATAATGATGGCTCCGGCATACAAACCCTTCTTGATGCCGTAAATATGGTGCAGCTTCTTTTGCCCTCCGACGATTTTGATCCCAGAGCGGATTCCGTTGCCCTGATGATCCTCCACATGGCAAAGGGGCTCGAGTTCAAGGTTGTATTTATTGCAGGGGTAGAGGAGGGGTTGATGCCCTATTCCTGCCGGGAGGGATATGGAGACGGGGAAGAGGAAAGGAGGCTTCTCTATGTGGGCATGACGAGGGCAAAAGAGGAGCTTTTTCTCCTTCATGCACGCAGCAGGTTCCTCT
>JAKQBZ010000277.1 GCA_029559435.1 Deltaproteobacteria bacterium
GGACCTCAAGTTCAACGAGACCCTCTATGAGCTCCTCCTGAAACAATACGAGGCAGCGAAGCTCGACGAGGCGAAGGAGGCGACGGTCATCCAGGTGATCGATAAGGCGCAACCGCCCGAGCAAAGGATAAAGCCAAAGCGGCGGCAGATGGTGATGATCGCCGGCATTATAGGTTTTTTCCTTTCCGTCTTTGCGGCATTCTTTTTCGAATACATGGAAAAATCTTCCGCTAATCCCGAAAACAGGGATAAATTCGATACTCTGAAGCAGTATATCGATGTTAAGAGGGAGTATCTCAAGCTGCAAAGGCTGATACGCCGGCGCAGCAGCAAAGACGATAAAGCATAGAATATATTTTGAACGAGGTGAGGTTTATGATGACAATGAAACAGGTTTTAACCATATCTTTATGTATAATGGTTTTTGCCTGTAATGTATACGCGCAGCAGGCCCCTGGCGCATCTGTCGCACCCAGCCCCCAAGCTCAGACAGGACAATCCTTCCAGTACGGGCAGACCGCTCCCTACGGGCAGCAGACCATGCAGCAGCCGGCTTCTCCCATGCAGCAACCCTCCTTCCAGCAAGGTTTCCAGACAGGCCAGCAGATGCCGTCGCAATACCCTGCCCAGCAGGGAACGCCTGCTGCCCCGGAACCAGCAAAGACCCAGCAGACAGCGCCCGATGTCCAGCAGCCTGCCTCAGGTACAATCTCAGAGTTTGAACAATTTATATCAGGCAGGACCCCGACGACAATATCTACCGCTATTCAGCAATTTGGTTATAACCTTTTTACGCGGCCACCATCAACCTTTGCACCCGTTGATAAGGTCCCCGTGGGTCCTGATTATGTGATCGGGCCCGGCGACGAACTGAGGATAACCATCTGGGGTAATATCGAAGGGCAGTGGACGGCCATTGTAGACAGGGACGGGAACATCACGCTGCCGAAAGTCGGGATCCTCGGCGTTACGGGGCTTACATTCCAGGAGTTGAAAGACACCCTCCATAAACAATTGGCTAAGTATTATACAAATTTTGAGATGAATGTGAGCATGGGAAACCTGCGGACCATAAGGGTCTACCTCGTAGGGAACGCTGTGAGGCCCGGTGCCTATACGATCTCGTCCTTATCTACGCTTGTCAATGCGCTTTTTGAATCAGGCGGGCCGAGCAAGAAGGGGACAATGAGGGATGTCCAGCTCAAAAGGCGTGGAAAAACGGTTGCACGCTTTGACATATATGATTTCTTACTGAAAGGGGACAAGACAAGGGACATACGTCTTATGCCTGAAGACGTTATATTCATCCCCTCTGTAGGGCCCCTTGTCGCCATAGCGGGCAATATTAAAAACCCTGCGATATACGAACTGAAGGGGGAATCAAAGCTCTCCGATGTGCTGAGCATGGCGGGAGGGCTCACGGCC
Organism: Deltaproteobacteria bacterium; assembly: GCA_029559435.1. Classification (GTDB taxonomy): domain Bacteria; phylum Desulfobacterota; class Syntrophorhabdia; order Syntrophorhabdales; family Syntrophorhabdaceae; genus UBA5609. The sequence continues at coordinate 1,426 of JAKQBZ010000277.1, forward strand.
ACGGCATTCAAGGGCAGGGTGCAGGTCCAGAGGATCGAGAACCACAAATTCAGGACCATCTTTGAGGGCGACCTGATCGATATCGACAGGCATTTGGAAAAGGATTTTGTTGTACAAGACGGGGACCTGGTAAAGGTCTTCGCGGTGGTCGACACAAAGAACACGATAATGATCAGCGGGCCCGTGGCCAATCCCGGCGAGTACGGCATCACCCCCGGCGTCACAAGGATCAGGGACATTATCGCCTTGTCGGGCGGCACCCTCTACTACGCGTCAAAGGATGCCGAGCTTACGCGCATTAAGGTCACCCAATC
>JAKQBZ010000283.1 GCA_029559435.1 Deltaproteobacteria bacterium
TCATTCGGTGACGCTGCAAAAAGTAAAAGCGGCCTCGCCCTGCTTAATGAAAAATATAAAAGACAACAAGAAAAACTCCCGTCCAAGGAACAAGCAAAACTCGCGACTCAGGATAGTTGGGCCTATTATTACGGGGGAAAATATCAAGAGGCGTTGAGTTCATTTAAAAAGGATGTTAGTTCAAACCCGTCCAATAGCGACAATTTTGCCGGCCTTGCCGCGTCCCACAATAAGCTAAAGCAATATGACGAGGCTATCACCGCAGCGAAGAGGGCGATAGAGCTCAAGCCTGATAGCGGTTTTGCATACAACGAGCTCGGCATAGCATATTTGTACAAAAAACAGTTTAACGAGGCCCTAAGCGCTTTCCGGAAGGCCATTGAGATAGAGCCGAAAAATTCAGCTCTCTACTATAATATGGGCGATCTATTCTCTCATAAGGAAGATTACGGCAGGGCGGCAGACAGTCTTCAAAGGGCAGTAGAGCTTGCCCCGAAAAACACGGTATACTTATCCGGCCTTGCGTCTATCTACAGGCGAATGGGCAGACATGACGACGCGATTGAGATAGTAAATAAGGCAGTTGCATTGGCGACCATAACCGGGGTGGAGTTGCCGGTCACGATCGTGGAAGGTTATCCTGTTGTGCAGGGACCGGCGGAAGGACCCGCGAAAAGGGCAGGCATAGAGGCCGGCGATAAGATAATCGAGGTCAATGGCCTTTCAACAAAAGGGTGGAACAACGATAGGTTTGTCGGAAGCATAAAAGGCTCGGAAGGGACGAAGGTTGTCTTCGCAATCGAAAGGAAAGACCTTGATAAGCCTATAGAAAAGACCCTCACAAGGGAAGTGATCGTCCTTAAAGGTGGGGCTCCGCTTCTCAGCTTTAGAAGCCTTTGCTATAGAGAGAAGGGCGATCTTGAGAGTGCCTTTAAAGATGCAGAGAAGGCATACTCCCTTAACCCTGTTGATGAGTGGGCAAAGAGCGCCATGGCCCTTGCGTATATCGATAAGGGCAGATATAACGATGCCCTGAATATCCTATCGACCATAAAAGATAGTCCTTTTGACCGGATGCTTGAGGCGACGGCCCGGGCAAAGCTTGGAGATATGAAAAAGGCAGTCGAGATTTACAGCTCAATCCCGGAAGATTATTTAGCTTCACAAAAGGCGACCTACAGGCAAAGCTATAAAAGGGCCCTTCTGGAATCTCTAAAGCCCTATGTCAACGCCAAAAAAGACTCTGCCAGGTCCTTTGAAGCAAGAAGGCAATACGGGGAGGCGCTCAAGGAGCATGCGGAACTGTTGAAGGTTGCCGATGAGAGAGAGGCAAAAGAGATAAGGAATCATGTCGCAGCGTTGATCAAAGATAACCCTTATCTTGCAACTCTCCCGGAAGAGGGAAGAAAGTACGCTTTAAGGGCAGAGATCTTACTGAAAGATGGAAAATTCGAAGAATCGTTAAGTGAATTCGATTCCGCCATAAAGGCAGCGCCGTTCATCCCGCAGCTCTACCATAACAAGGCCCTTGTATATGGGGAAATGAAGAATTACAGATCAGCGAAAAGATATATGGAGATCTATCTTGACCTTTATCCCAATGCACCGAACATCCGCCAGGTGAAAGACGAGATCTACAAATGGGAGTTTATGATGGAGAGGGAAGGAAAGTGATAAGCAACAGAAGACCGGGATCATGCGATAGGAGGAGGCACATTATAGCGAGGAGAAGAACAGGCATATATGTTCTATCGGTCCTCCTTCTCTTGATCTTTTGCAGTATCTCTTTTGCCCAGGATGCAGGCGCCCAGAAGAGCAACTCGATGCCCGGCATGATAGCGAAGCTCGAAGATATGAGAAGCAAGACAATGGCAGATATCCGAAGATACGAAGGCGAGATCATGAAGTGCGATAACACTATAATGAAATCCGAGAACATTGTGAGGCTTGCCCGGCAAAAAGGCAATGTACAGGCAGAGACAATTGCACGTGAGGCCTTGGCCAAGGCACAGGAAGCAAAGAAAAAGAATCAGGAGAATCTAAAATTTGCACAATCTTATAAGGGATTACTGGAAAAAAAGATAAATGGGCTTAAAGGCCTTATGGCGGAAAGCAGCTCACAAACCGAAGGAAGCGATGACTGCAAGAAGTTAGAGGCCCAGCTTGCACTGGATAATAGGGTCCTTAAAGATTTTAAGAAGACAGTTGATATGGCGAACGAAGAGCGAGCAGGTTGGACCAAAGAAGGTGAGGAGGCTATGTCCGAGGCAGGGGAATCGATCACAAAATATTTGACAAGCGGATTCACGGATATGTTGGAGAAAAGGGTGGAAAGAATCGACAGATATCGTAAGGTGTTGGACAATTTAAAAACAACAGCGATCAAAGACTTGCCAAATAATAAAGATCTTTTGAACAGGATCAACGTTAAAATAGAAAAAACCCAGACACTCTATAAAAACTATAAAAAGATGATCATCGCGAAGAATGCTGGTAAATATGCCATCCCGGCCGATGATCTTAGGGAAACCATGGAGAGCGAGTATGGGTTGTATCAAAAGATTGTTGAGGAAGGGGATCGAAACATTACTGAAATATTGAAAGATCCGGAAGTGAGAGAAAATTTATCGGATATTGGTTCTTATTTTACCGATGCGTTAATTGATCATGAAATTGAGATAAGGGAAGCTTCAAAATTTTTTGAAAAAGTTAGTCCTTGGCTGTCAGCGGCACCGTTGGCGAGAGATTTAGCTTATGCCGGCACGAAACTGGAACTAAGCTGGGAGAGAATTTCGCAGCTTGCTGATATAGCAGATCAACAACTAAAGGCTGAGAAAGCTCTAAGGCAGCAGATAGAAAGGACCAGGGATAGACTGAAAAAATGTCGCCCCCAATAAGCCGCGCCCTGCTGCTTTTGTTGGCCCTCGCCGCCCTTTTCGTCATGTCGGATAGGGCATGCTCCGACACGTACAGGATACACGCTCCCAAAAAAGAAGATTTGGCATTCCAGGAATGGATGCCTGAAGGCAGATCCTTCTCCGTGCTTGTTCCATCTGAATGGAAGCGGCGGGAAATGGATCTCATGAGGGAACACGACCAGTATCGAGTGACCATGTACGTGCCGCCGAAGGGATTTGACGGGCTTGTCTATCTCTCAAGGGTAGGATTTAACAGTGCAAAGAATACCGCCTTATTCTATGTTGAATGGAGCGGATCGCTTCGTACGGGCTATTTTGTGCTTATGGATAAAGAAGATAATAAGTGGGTTTTGAAAAATGCCGTAATGGACAGCATGATCATTTACTGAACAACATCCAAAAGGGGCGGATATGAATGAGGACGATATGCCGGAAAAGGCGGCACTGTCTGGAGGCAGAACAGGTGCATTCGCACAAAAGAAGGCTGTAAAGATATATAGGCATATAATAACCGTGTCGCATACGAAAACACAAAGATAGTCATCGCTGCCTGCGAGCAGTACAAAATAAAGCAAGGGGCCTATCCGGACAGGCTAAGCGATCTTGTGCCCGGTTACCTCACGAGGATACCGGTTGCCAGGTATACGGGTATTACTGAATGGAGGTATTTCTATCACCCAAACAAGGGATCAACCGAAGGTGACCATTATTCCTTGCAATTCACATATGAACCGCCCTTCGGCAGGCGCGTCTACCATTCCCAGACCATGAAATGGCACTCGATGGATTAAGCATCATGAACATTTTCTTTACCATCTACACCATCACATGGAGCGTTGCCTCCGTTCTCGCTCTTATTCTGCTTATCAGAGAAAAGGACTATTGCGCAATCTTATGTAGAGGCTACCGGCGCTTTCTCTTTGTCCCATGGAAAGTATGCACCTTTCTTATCGCTGGAACAGGCATGGTTATCGTTGCGCCCTATACGGGTGACCCTACATGGGATTATGTTGATGCGGGATTCATGTCGCTCTTGACTTTCCTGAGCGCCCCCTGGGCCGTTGGCACGTTATACAAGGTGTTTGCGGGAAAACTTTCGGTAAAACATGGGTTCATCGCCTTCTGCGCCTGGATGTTCTCGGCAAGCTGGTCCTATGACCTCTACCTCCTTATCAGAGACGGCCGCTACCCTATCACCTGGTTGCCGAACATCCTTGCGTCATCGGTGCTTTATATATCGGCAGGCCTGCTCTGGAACCTCGACTGGCAGAAAGACAAAGGGATTATTCTCTCGTTCAGAGACGAAAACTGGCCTGCCCAATCCACGGGGAAGGTATTCGCAAAAATATTCTGGATTGCCCTTCCCTTCATGGTAATTGCTTCGGGCGCCGTTCTGTATTGCCTTATGCAAAATCGTTAAAGAATAATTTTGACGCAGCATTGAACAAAAGACAAGTTGGTCCATTGCTTGTTAGATAAAAATATTATAGGGTCAGATCCGGAGGCCGGAACGTTCCTCAAAAAGGAGGGCTTGTTCCGGACGAAAGCTCATATACGCCAGGTCCCCTGGCCGCAGCGCTTCTTTCGCCGATGCGATCCCTCTCAGGATCGTGCTGTTCCATTCCACGTCCACCCAGTTGAAGGAACCGGCCGGTTCGACTAGCGTAACGGTGACGGCGATACCTCCCTCCGATCTATCATTTGAAACAGAGACGTCCTCAGGCCTTATGCCGAGGACGGCATTCTTCTCCGCGGGCCGCCCGATCGCTACGGGGGCCAGCTTGAGACCATTGCATTCCACTTCAAGGGGATCTGTGCGATCTATAACGGCAGGAACGAAGTTCATCGACGGGCTGCCTATGAATCCCGCGACGAACAGGTTGGCCGGCTCTGAATAGACCTCCCGGGGCGTGCCGACCTGGCGGATGGCGCCCCTGTCCAGCACGGCTATTCTTTCAGAGAGGCTCAAGGCTTCGGCCTGGTCATGGGTAACGTAGACGGTGGTCGTTTTAAGCTCCCGGTGAAGCCTTTTCAGCTCACCTCTCATCTCCAGCCGCAGCCGCGCGTCGAGATTGGAGAGGGGCTCATCCATGAGGAAGACCTTCGGCGACCTGACAAGCGCCCTTCCAAGGGCGACCCTTTGCCTCTGTCCCCCGGAGAGCTCCTTTGGCTTCCTGGCAAGAAGCCTCTCAAGGCCGAGCATCGACGCTGCACGGGCCACCTCTGATTCTATCCGGGACCGGCCGTGATCCCTCATACGAAGCGGGAAGGCTATGTTGTCATAAACGGTCATGTGGGGGTAGAGCGCGTAGCTCTGGAACACCATAGCCACATCGCGCTCCTTTGGCGAGAGGCCGGTTACATCTGTATCATCAAAATAGATAGAGCCGCTGCTTGCCTCCTCGAGCCCTGCCAGCATGCTCAGGATCGTCGATTTCCCGCACCCGCTCGGCCCCACGAAGGTGAAGAACTCGCCATCGTGGATGGAGAGGTTGATATTATCAATAACGGTGATGCTCCCAAACCGCTTATGAATATTTTCAAGACGTATGCCTGCCATAGTTTACCCCTTGACGGCCCCTCCTGTGAGCCCCTCTATGATCCTCCTTTGAAAAGCAAAGACAAGAATGATCAAAGGAGCGGTTACGGTTACTGAAGCCGCGGCTATCTCCCCCCAGGGAATCTCGTGGATACCTGGGAAGAGCGCGATCGCTACTGGAATGGTACGGGACGCCTGCGTTGAGGTCAGGGTGAGGGCGTAGAGGAACTCGTTCCAGGAAAAGATAAATACGAGAATGGCGGTTGCGAATATTCCCGGAGCAGAGAGCGGCAAAACTATCCGGTAGTAAGACTGAAAGGGCGTACATCCATCGACCCTGGCAGCATAATAGATCTCGTCCGGCAGCTCCCTGAAGAAACTCGTGAGTATCCAGATTGTAAGAGGGAGGGAAAATGTCGTGTAAGTGATGATCAGCGCCCACCAGGTGTCCCTGAGGCCTATGGACCTGATTACCAGGTAGAGAGGGCTGACAGTTGCTATGGGAGGAAACATGGATATGGAAAGGACAAAACCGAGAATGAGGGCCTTGTACCGGGTAGCGAGCTTTGCGAGGCCGAAGGAGCACAGCGAACCGATGGCAAGTGCGAACAGGGTTGTCAAAGAGGCCACCACAGCGCTGTTCGCGATGACCCTGAGGAACATCCTGCCTTTGAATATGGCAATGTAATGGACCAGGCTCGGGTTCTCCGGAAGCAGGGGAGGGATCCGTGTCAGTTCGTAATCCATCTTCAGGCTGGTTATGAGCTGCCAGAGGAGGGGTCCCACGGAATAGAAAATGACCAGAATCAGAGAGATATACAATAGGCCCTTTCTCATCGATAGGCCACCCTTCTGCCCATGATCCCTATGAAGCCGATTGCGATGAGTCCCACGCAGATGAACACTACGACGGCGAGGGCTGAACCGTAGCCGATCTGGAGGGTCTGAAAGAGCACCTTGTAGGCATAGACCGAAAGGGTCTCGGTGGTGTTGGCGGGGCCGCCGCCGGTAAGCACATAAACAGCATCAAAGACCCGGAAGGCATCGAGTGAGCGGAAGATGAGGACTATAAGGATCATGGGCTTGATGAGAGGGAGTGTGACATGCCTGAAAAGGCGGAACGGTCCTGCCCCGTCGATGCGCGCGGCGCTGTAAAGGTCCGGCGGGATCAACTGCAGCCCTGCCAGAAGAAGGATCGCCACGAAAGGGGTCGTCTTCCACACGTCCATCATTATCGCCGCGTGGAGGGCCCAGAATGGGTCTCCCAGCCAGTTCACCTTCGTGCCCAAAAGATAGTTCAGGATCCCGAAATCCCCGTTGTACATCCATTCCCACATTTTTGCCGAAACGACGGTGGGAATGGCCCACGGTATGAGCACCATTGCCCTCACGAACCCCTTGCCCGAGAAGGCCTTGTTCATCAGCAAGGCCAGAGCGAGCCCGAGGATTAGCTCGCCCGAAACGGAAAGCGCGGTGAAGTAAGCGGTGTTGCCGAGGGCCCCCCAGAACCGCCCGTCCTTCAAAAGGAAGAGAAAGTTCTGAAGTCCCACAAATTCGGAGATGCCGAAGATCAGGAGCTTCCGGTGAAGGCTGAGATAGATCACATGGATGATGGGGTAGATGGTCACTGCGGCCAGGAGAAGGAGAGCGGGCGCTATGAACCAGGTAGCTGCTTCGCTGCGCTTCATGGGCGCACCCCCAGGACGTGCTGCACCTGCCTCTCAGCGGACATCAGGGCGTCCGATGGCTTCTTGATGCCGGCGATGGCCGCGCTGAACTCTGGCTGCAGGATCTGGGTCATCATCATGTAATAAGGGGAGACGGGCCGCGGCCGGGCATTCAGCAAGATGTCGTGGAGGCTTGCGATGAAGGGCTGCTGCCGCTTAAGGTCCGCGTCGCTGTATAGGGACCTTCGGGTTGGCTTATACCCCACCGTAAGGGCAAGGGTCTTCTGTGATTCCCTGGACGTGAGGAATCTGACGAAACGCTCCGCTGCATCGGGGTGTTTTGAGTGCCTGTTGATCCCTATCTGCCAGCCTCCCAGCGTGGATGCAGAAGGATGGCCGGCCGCAGAGGGCAGTGCGGCCACGCCGATCTTCCCCTTTACAGGCGATCCGTCCCTTTCAAAGATGTTCCACGCGTAAGGCCAGTTCCTCATAAAAACAGCCCTGCCGTTTCCAAAGATGTGCCGCGAGGATTCTTCCACGAGGGTGGTCACGATCTCGGGCGAAACGCGGTCTCGTACGATCAGTTCCCTCATGAAGGTCAGTGCCCGGACGTTTTCCGGACTGTGCAAAACAACCTTTCCGTTCTCAAGCACGTTGCCCCCGTGGCTCCAGAGGTACTCGAGGACATCGCAGACGAGCCCCTCGTACTGCTTTCCCTGCCAGATAAACCCGTAGATGCCCTTCGATCTTTCCGTGATCAGCCGGGCGGTCCGGACGAGTTCATCCCAGGTTTTAGGCGGCTTCGCGCCGATGTCATCGAGGAGGTCTTTCCTGTAATAGAGAAGCCCCGCGTCTATGTACCACGGGACGGCGTAGCGCTTTCCCATATAGGTAACGGCCTCAAGGGGGCCGGGGAAGATGTCATCCAGCTCTGATTCTGAAAGAAGGCCGCTTACGTCGCGAAGCCATCCCGCCATCGCGAACTCGGGCACCCAGATGACATCCATGCTCAGCACATCGAAATCCTTTGAGCCTGCATCGAGGTTGATGACGTAAAATTGATGCTGCTCATCTGTAGAGGAAGGGAGCGTCCTGTCCGCTACCCGTATGCCCGGGTTTTCCCTTTCGAACTGCCGGAGGATTCTTTTGAACTGTTCGTAATCTCCCGGTATCTTCCCATGTGTGAAAACGATGGTAACGTCGCTGCCCTTTTCTCCGTCATGCGGCGTTTTTGTGCAGGCGGCACAATAGAAAAGCGACAGGCATAGAAGCAGGATCAGGGGGAATTTCGTGAGCATTTTTTAGACCACCGTTCGTTGAATAAGCGTTTTATTTTCATTCTACAAGGATTGACCGCAACAGTCAATCCGGCGGTAAGCCAACGGCCCCTTCTTTAAGAATGCCTTGACAAGATCTAATGTGAGGCAATTCGGGTTCGGGAACTACCTGGGCACCCATACCCTGTGGGGAGGCACCCATTTGCCTTTTACCGACTGGCCGGGCACCTCGACCCATTCGCCGCTCTCTGTTTTTGGAGCTAAGGCCGGGTCAGGATAGCCATAGGCCTGATTCGGGAAATATACCGGCGGCGGAACGGCATAGACTACCGGAGGCGCGGGATATATGTAGACAGGCCGCGGCGCGTAGTACCAGGGCCGCGCAATGGCAGCGCCAAACAGGATGCCGCCCGCGAACACTCCTGGCCCGTACCATCCATAACAGCACCCCCGCCGTGCATGGCCTGTGGCCGGGATGGCAAGCGACATCCCTAACAGAGCAACAATAACGATCATAAAACCCTTCTCTTTCATGATCACCTCTCTGTTTCTTCTTCTATGGAAACGCTTTCGTGTATTTCCTCGTAAACGGTCCCGCTAACGGCTGAACTCCCAGTTCAGGTTGTCGATAGCATCCACGACCATCCCGGTCCCTGTCGCGATGAGCAGGATGTCCTGCGCAACGCGTACAAAACGGTGATGTGACGGGGGAGGTCCCAACTGCGCAAGGATGCTTGGCGGAAGGTCGTAGAAGATAACGTCCCGAGGGAGCGGCCGTCCGATCGCCCACTTTTTTGCCTGGCCGGGAGGCATGCAGCCGTTCTGCTTTTTTGCAAGGCCCGGCGGGCAGTGGCCTTTTCTTCCATACTGTTTGGCATAGTAGTCATTTATGTAAGCCCGCTGCTGTTCGGTGAAATAGCGTTTTCCCTTATGCGATTCGCGCGCTGCCTGAGGTCTTTGTTTTTCAACCTTCCCGTTGGCAGCCCAGGGCGGCTTTTCCGCCAGGGCCGGGCCCGCTGCGAGGATACCGATTAGAATGAGAACAGGTGCCAGGTGAGTTTGCAATGAGAACAGTTTCATGATCTCCTCCTTTCTACAATTATACCACCTTTCTTCACCACCTGTAACGCCCGGGTCCGCCAGGGTGGAAATACCCTCTTCCCCTGTAGTAACTGTGGTATCGAGGGCCATAATAGCCATGATGCAAGGGTCTGTAATAGCTGTATCCCTGGTATACATGCAAAGGAGAAGCATAGTAAGGAGATGGGTAGTACGGACCGTAGGCATTGTAGGGAGCAGCAGGAACTACCGCGCATCCTGCCAAAAAGGTTAATACAAGCACGATCATTGCTGCTTTCATAGGCGCCTCCTTCCCTGT
>JAKQBZ010000303.1 GCA_029559435.1 Deltaproteobacteria bacterium
TGCCTGCCAATATCGGCGCAATAGCAAAGGAATTGCTTGCCCGTGATGCGAAGGTAAGCACCTCAGCGGTAAGGAGCAATGCGGTAGCGAGCTTCATTGAGAAATAGCATCCTCATAGGGATGCAGAAGGCTCCGCTGCTGGAGGGGGCGACGCAAGCCCCATTAGAAGAAAAGCAGCTGAGAGCGGAGAGCAAAGAGCGGAGAGCAAAATATAAGTCTTATATGACCTATTGGACCTATAGTATTTTATAGCGAGCACAGCTCGCGAGAGGGGGAGGCTCCGGCAGCTTTGCTGCTGGAGGGGGCGACGTGAGCCCCAAAAAACAATTGACAAGATTTCTTCAAAATTTAAGAATGAAAATAAAGGGGGCGCCACAATGATACATTATGCCTGGATCATAGCTTTTACGGGAACCCTGGTCACCATTCTTGCACACGGCTTTGGGAGGATGTCCTATTCCGTCATACTGCCGTCAATGAAAGACGGCCTTTCCCTAACCTACACCGAGTTGGGCTCCATCGCCATGGGGAATTTCATCGGCTACCTGTCGCTTGCAATCATTGGAGGCTTTCTTGCCGCCCGTTTTGGCGTGAGAAGGGTGGTCTTTATCTCCCTCCTTGTTATAGGCGTCAGCCTTTTCCTCACCGGGTTCTCAGAATCCTTTGTATTTGCCTTTTTCATGAGGCTTATCAGCGGTACCGGCAACGGAGGCAGCTATGTGCCCATCATGGCGCTGCCCGCGGCATGGTTTGTAATGAAAAAAAGGGGGCTAGCAACAGGCATAGTCTCCGGCGGCATAGGCGTCGGCCTTTTCCTCTCAGGAATACTCCTTCCCCCTGTTATTTCTGCATTTGGAAAGGATGGCTGGAGATATGGGTGGTTTTTTATGGGCATCGCCGTGTTCATCCTCGCCTTTGTCTGCTATGCGTTCCTGAGAAATAGCCCGAAGGAGAAGGGCCTTTCCATGTATGGGGGCGAAGAAGAACAAAAAGGGGGGGCCAAGGTCACGCTCTTTTCCGCATTCAGGGATGTCGTCGTAGAGCCTGAGATATGGAAGCTCGGCAGCGTATACTTTATGTATGGCTTCTCCTATATCATATACCTCACCTTTTTTGTCGCATATCTTACCAAAGAAATGGGCGTTGCTCCTGTTGCGGCGGGGCGGATATTCGCAGTCCTCGGCATCTTCAGCATATTCTGCGGGGTTATATGGGGCTGGATATCGGACGTCCTCGGGAGGAGACATGGCTCGATGTTCGCTTATCTGACGCTCGCCCTTTCCTATGTGGTTTTTGCGTTCTGGAAGGACACTGCAGGGTTTTATATATCCGCTGTGGTGTTCGGCATTACAGCGTGGTCGATCCCCACTATTATGGCAGCGGCTTCAGGTGATGCGGTGGGGGGGAGGCTGGCGCCGGCCGGCCTGGGTTTTGCTACGCTGTTCTTTGGAATAGGCCAGGCATTAGGGCCTGTAATCGGCGGGTGGCTCAAGGACTCCACGGGAACGTTTACAAATGCCTTTATCCTTGCCACCATAGTCTCATTGATCGGGGCCTTCGGGTCGTTGATCCTGAAGAAGAAGACATCATGAACCCGTGAGGCGTCAGGCGTTAGTCGTAAAGGGTTAAACCCCTCACGCCTTACGACTCACGACTTACGGATTCACGCGCTGTTTGAGCGCTTGAGGACGAAATTATGCACGACGAAAAAACCTTTACTGTCCGTGATCTTCCGAGGTCTGAAAGGCCGCGCGAGAGGCTTATCAGGTTCGGTGCGGACAAGCTCTCCT
>JAKQBZ010000309.1 GCA_029559435.1 Deltaproteobacteria bacterium
GGAATGGTGGTCCGAATGCTGGTCATATATCCTCTACGCCCAGGGCTACCGTGACACGGACAGGGTCTTTATTCCCTTCGGGTATAATATCTTCGTTGCCTTCTGGGCAGGTCACTATGCTGCCGAGAAGATCGGCTGCGAGGTTGTGCCTGGCGGAGTCCTGAACACTGAAGCGCGCATCCTCAAGATGCAGGAGCTCAGGTGCACTGCCTTCATGGCTACCCCCACGTATGTCCTCGCGATGGCAGACACGGCAAATAAAATGGGCATCGACCCTGTCAGGGACCTCTCCATCCGGAGGATCACCTGTGCCGGCGAACCGGGCGCCAGCATCCCGGCGACAAAAAAACGCATCGAGGAAGCCTGGGGCTGCAAGGTCTACGATCACATCGGCGCCACTGAGATCGGCGCCTGGAGCTATGAATGCACCTCACAGCCCGGCGGCCTCCATGTGAACGATGCCTTTTTCCTCGTTGAGATAGAGGATATTGAGACCGGGAAGATCATTGACGAGCCGGGAAAAAACGGCAAGATGCTTATTACTGCCTTCGACAGGCTCGGCAAGCCCTGCATCAGGTTTGATTCGAAAGATGTGATCCGCTGGGCAAACCATACCTGCGAGTGCGGCCGGACGTTCAGGATGATCGATGGCGGAGTCGTAGGGAGGGCCGACGACATAACGAAGGTAAAGGGGGTGCTTTTGGCTCCCACAGCGATAGAGGAAGTTGTGAGAAGCTTCCCTGAGCTGGGCGACGAATATGAGGTGGTGGTAAGCAAGGCCGGGGATGTCGACGACATTCTTCTGAAGGTAGAGATGAGCTCCTGGCACGAGGAGAAAAAAGACCTGATCCTGGCGCGCCTGCAGGACCAGCTAAGGTTGAAGACAAACCTCGGATACCGCATCGAGGTCCGTCCCCATGGCAGCCTCCCCCGCTACCAGGTAAAGGCCCACCGCTTCAAAGACCTGAGGAAAAAGGAGGGTTCACATTGAACGATCAATTTGACATGAAGGATCTGAGCAAGACCATCAGCGAGCTCCGCGGGGCTGCTGAACACCTCCTCAAAACCGGCGGAGAGATGGAGGCAATAAAGCGTAATGTCACAAAGATCCTGGCAAATGTAAAGATGCTCGAGCTGAATATATCGGATGTGACAGATATAACGAACGGCTGTTGATAAAGGAGAATAACCAAACGAAAACCTTTCGTTACTTTTTTATCTTTTGGGTATTCGGTCATTGGGTATTGGGTATTTATTGGTGATTGATGCTTGGTTATTGACTTCGCACAGGAGGTTGTCATGCCGAATTACTCCGAAATAGACCAGCCGTCGGTGCTGTCATATGTCTTTTATCCCAGAGAAGACCACACGCCATGCCCGGGATACGCATTCGACATCTCTGTCCCTGTCGATGACGACGTCTCCATAGTGTGCCGCTCCTATAAAGGGGACAACGCGTGGCCATGGATCATCTATTTTCACGGAAACGGCGAGGTAGTCAGCGATTACGACGAGATTGCGCCATTCTACTTTAAATATAAAATGAACCTTGCTGTTGCCGATTACCGGGGTTACGGGGCAAGCACCGGAACGCCATCGCTGGCATATATTGCGCACGATGCGCCTATCCTCTACGGCGCGATAAGGGATGAGCTTGAGAGAAAGGGGCTGAGAAGCGACGGCTGGGTGATGGGCAGGTCCCTGGGGAGCATCTCCGCCCTGGAACTCGCAGCCCGCCACGGGGAAAAGATCAGGGGCCTTATCATCGAAAGCGGCTTCCCGAGCGTCTCGCGGCTTATCACCCATCTCAATATCCCTGCCCAGGGCATAGACCTCGATAAGCATTACAGGGAATGCTTGCAGATGGTCCAGGCGATCAACCTTCCCATCCTCATTATTCACGGAGAATACGACAACCTCGTCCCCCTGGAAGAAGCCGAGTCGCTCTATGCGAACATCGGCTCATCCGAGAAAGAGCTGCTGATCATCTCTTCAGCGACGCATAACGATATCATGTTCGTAGGCCTCAAACAGTATCTGGAGGCGATCCGCAAATTCATTGAGAAGACCTCATTTACAAACCCGTCAGGCGATAAACCCCGTGAATCGTAAGTCGTTAGGCGTAACCGGTGATCCTCACTTCACCAGGCTCTTCACCCGGTCAATAATTGCGCCCAGGGCTTTCTCCCGGTCCTTGAGGGCAACGCGAAACTCTCTCTTGTAGGTACGCCGGATCTCCACCTTAAGGTGCATATGATACCTCTCAAGGACCTCAAGGAGCAATTTTGCCTCTTCCATACCCATATTAAGGGCAATCATTTTTACCTCCTTCTTCGTTGTATATCGCCCGGAAATAGTTATTGCTGCCGGTAGATATACTGATAAGCGTTTCTCAGCCTGTAGGCTATTATCCCTGTGAGATGCTTGTAAATGATGAGCCCTTCCTCAGGGTGCCGCTTGACGGCGCTCTCAATAGAATCCCTCGATATCCTTATGATCTTTGTGTCGGCCACGCAACGGGCCGTTGCCGTGTAAACATAAGGTTCGACAAGCGCCGACCAGCCGAATATCTCGCCCGGCTTCACGACCTTGAAATGCATGTTTTCCTGCTCGAGGATCACAATATCCACTTCCCCTTCGACAAGCTCGTAGATGTAGGTAGCCTCAGCGTCAACCTTGAAAATTATTGAATCTTTCTCAAAGCTCGCTTCTTCGCTGCTTTTGCCGATCTCGCTGATTACGCGCTGGCTTACGCCTTTAAAAAGATCTGATTCCCGGGTCGGAGATGCTTCCATGATGGACATACCAACCACCTCCTTGCGCTATATGCTATCTCTATACTATCTCTATTAGCACATTATTGCATTCTTGCAAGCACTGAGATTTATATGGTATGCTCTGTCGATCATTCTGCGCCCATAGCTCAACTGGATAGAGTGTTGGACTACGAATCCAAAGGTTGCAGGTTCGAATCCTGCTGGGCGCGCTTTTAATTTCCCGGCAAATTAACCGGTTACAATCCAATCAATTTTGGGCCCACCGCTTCACGACCCCGATCGTGCTCATTTTGTGCTCATTTTTGGGGTACGGTCAAAATGTGGCCTGTGCCCAGTAAACCGGTCCATCCCTTTGTTAGACCCTTGAGAGAAAGAGGAGGGTGTATTTTAATCGTTGGGCATATCGATGTTTTTTATAAAACGGGAAAATGGTATAGTAATGGCACAAGAATGCAAAAGGAGGTATCATGGGAAAATTAATACAGCAAGGCGAAAAGGGGAAATCGTTTTTGCTCAAGGACAACCGGGACAAGGACGTGCAGTTGTCTGACTTTGAAGGGAAGAAGGTCCTCCTTTCATTTCACCCCCTTGCCTGGACAAGCGTCTGCGCCAAGCAGATGAAGGCCCTTGAAAATAATAAGAAGAAGTTTGATCGTCTCAACACTGTTGCCCTGGGTCTCAGTATAGATACAGTACCGTCCAAGAATGCCTGGGCAAAAACACTTGGTATCCAAAATACCCGGTTGCTGTCCGACTTCTGGCCCCACGGCAAGATCGCCAAGGCCTATGGGCTTTTCAGGGCAGCCAATGGCTTCTCCGAGCGGGCCAATGTCATCCTTGACGAAAAACATCGGGTCATATTCGTGAAGGTATATCCTATAGCTCAGTTGCCTGATCTAAAGGAAATATTTAAGGTACTTTCGTCTATCAAAGAATAAGTTTCCCCTGTTCGGCGAGGTTCTCCTTCTCTGTTTTGCCGGAAAATTAAGATTCTGGGGCGGGGATAGGGGATATAGTTGATGAACGCGACTAACTCTTTTCTTGTTGGTATGTAAAAAATGAGAGGTCTTTGTTGCAAGAGCCAATCAATGTTCAATCCCCGCACCATGTCCTGAAAACTTACTTCGGGTACAATAGCTTTCGCCTCCGCCAGGAGGAGATCATAAGCCATCTGGTCTCAGGAGGGGATGCCTTCGTGCTTATGCCCACGGGCAGCGGAAAATCGATCTGCTATCAGATCCCCTCTCTTATCAGGGCCGGCATATGCGTAGTGATATCGCCTCTCATTGCCCTTATGCAGGACCAGGTAGACGCCGTGCGCCAGCTTGGGATCAAGGCCGGCTTTCTCAACTCCAGCCTTAATGGCAATGAGGCATACGCTGTTGAAAAGATGGCGATCAACGGCGAACTGGACCTCCTCTATGTTGCTCCCGAGCGGCTTGTCACTGACGGCTTCCTGCGTTTGCTGAACTCGTCAAAAATATGCCTCTTTGCCATCGATGAAGCTCACTGCGTATCCCAGTGGGGACACGATTTCAGGCCCGAGTACCTCCAGCTTGATATCCTTGCCGACATGTTTCCCAGGGTGCCGCGCATTGCCCTTACAGCAACGGCTGACGCGATCACCAGAAGAGATATCATCGATAAGCTAAAGCTCGGAGGCGCCAAACATTTCATCTCAAGCTTTGACCGTCCGAACATCAATTACAGGGTAGAGGTGAAGCATAATGAAAAGGCTCAGTTGCTGGAATTCCTCCGGTCGGAGCACCCGGGCGAATCCGGCATCATCTATTGCATGACAAGGAAAAAGACGGAAGAGATAGCAAATTTTTTAACCGGGATGGACTTGAATGCCCTTCCCTATCATGCCGGGCTTGATAGGGAAACAAGGCTGAAAAATCAAAGACAGTTTCTTCAAAGCGACGGCGCCATTATGGTTGCAACGATCGCGTTCGGCATGGGCATCAACAAGCCGGATATCCGCTTTGTCGCACATCTCAACCTGCCCAAAACGCTGGAAGGGTATTACCAGGAGACCGGCCGCGCCGGGCGCGACGGCGAACGCGCAGACGCCTGGATGATCTATAGCCTGGCAGACGTGATAATTCTGCGGCAGATGATCGAATCATCCCAGGGAGACGACCGGTTCAAGAATATCCAGCATCGCAAGATGGAAGCGATGCTGGGCTATTGCGAGACCACGAAGTGCCGCAGGCAGGTCTTGCTCACCTATTTCGGTGAAGATTTTGTTGGGCCGTGCGGGACGTGCGATACGTGCCGGGGAAAAGCCGAGACTTTCGACGGTACGCTTCTGGCCCAAAAGGCGCTGTCCTGCGTATATAGAACAGGGCAGATGTTCGGGGCCAACTACCTGATCGATGTCCTTACGGGGAAAGAGACCGAAAGGATCCGCTCTTTCCGGCACGACAAGGTTTCGACATTTGGCATAGGAAAAGAGCTCTCCGCCATTGAGTGGAAGTCTGTGTTCAGGCAGCTGGCAGCGGCCGGTTTGCTCCAAGTCGACATGGAAAGCAAGGGCGGGTTCCGGCTGTCCTCACGGTGCAGGCC
>JAKQBZ010000313.1 GCA_029559435.1 Deltaproteobacteria bacterium
TGCCTGCAAAGGCATTCTGAAAAGGACTTCATTGCCAAACAAGGGGTATAATGGTAATATTTATTAAAATATCAAGGTTTTGTAAAATTATCGTTGCGAAGGAAGGGCTTGTAAAACATTTGGAGGTATTTTCCTGGAAACGCTTTCCGTCATCGCAAACAGCCTTAGCCTTTCCAATCTTTTGCATGATGTGGCAGAGGAATTCCACACCTATATCTTTGATCGCGGAGACCGGATCCACGTTAAAATGGGGGAGACGTTATTCTGCGAGGGAGACCCGGCGCAGAGATGTTACTTTGTTCTAAGGGGCCGCCTTAAACTCACAAAACTTCATGAACAGGGAAAAACGGTTGTGGTCCGCTACGTCAATCCCGGAGAATTGACAGCCGCGATAGCTGTTTTCAAAGAAAAGAACTATCCTGTTACAGCGCAAGCAGCCGCTGCCGCCGAAACGATCGGCTGGAACAAGCAGACTATGGTTGATCTTATGGCGGAATTCCCGCAATTGGCGGTCAACATGCTCAGGGTTGCCGTCGACCGCCTGGATGATATGCAAACCCGCTATCTTGAACTCTGCGCTGAACAGGTGGAACAGCGTATCGCGCGCGCCCTGTTAAGGATCATGCGACAGTCCGGCCTCAAGACCGAAGACGGCATCTTGATCGACTTCCGGCTCAGCCGTCAGGAACTGGCAGAGTATACCGGTACCACTCTTTATACGGTAAGCCGCGCTCTTAGCGCCTGGGAGAAGAAAGGCTGGGTAATATCAGGGCGGGAGCGCATTACGGTGTCCGATCCCCATGCCCTGGTTCTGTTTGCGGAAAACGGCTGATTCTCTAAAAGCACAATCTTTTTTCAATCTTTGCGCCGGCGCAAAGACTTTCTTACATAAGACAAGTTACGCTAAAGACCGATGAGCCTGGAGCCGCATATGACGATAAAGGAGCTGTTGGAGCGCCACCCGACTGCGATCGATGCTTTTATCGAGCGGAAGATGCTTTGCGTGGGATGCCCGGTGCAGGCATATCATACCCTGGAAGAAGTTGCCCGGATTTACGGCATTTCACTCTCTGTCCTTATGGAAAGCGTGCGACATGCCATACAAACAGCAAAGAGGCGATCATCATCAGCCAAATTCAATTCGCTTCTGGAAAAGCTTGGAGAGAAAGATCCGGAAGTGAATAGAATGCCCCGGGGCGGTACGGAGAAAAAATAAGCCGGGGCATTCAATATACAATATAATAGAAAAGGAGGGTACAATGCAGGCACGAAAAATAGAAGACCGCATCTACTGGATGGGAGCTGTTGACTGGGACAGGCGGCTTTTTGATTCGCTCATTCCGCTTCCCGACGGCACCACGTATAACGCCTATCTTGTTGAGGGGACCGAGAAGACCGCCTTGCTTGACACGGTCGATCCGCCGATGGCTGAAACCTTGATGGGGCAGCTCGATGCAGTGCCAAAGATCGACTATATCGTTTCGCACCACGCCGAACAGGACCATTCCGGATCTATCCCCCGGGTTCTTGAGAGATATCCCAAAGCCAAGGTCGTCTCTACCCCCAAGGCCAAAACTATGCTCGTCGATCTCCTCAAGATACCCGAGGACTCCTTTATCGCCGTAGCAGACGGCGAAACGATATCCCTCGGCGACAGGACGTTGAAGTTCATCCACACCCCATGGGTGCACTGGCCGGAAACGATGGTGACCTACCTGGAAGAGAGGCGTATCCTCTTCAGCTGTGATTTTTACGGCTCCCATATCGCCACCACGGATCTTTTCGTGGCCGACGAGGGAAGGGTATACGAGGCAGCCAAGCGCTATTTCGCAGAGATCATGATGCCCTTCAGGGGCATGATCGAGAAAAATATCGAAAAACTTAAGGCCTATGATATTCAGATGATAGCGCCCAGCCACGGCCAGATTTACAACCGGCCTTCCTTCATCATGGATGCTTACAGGGATTGGGTGTTCGGCTCGCCCCGGAACATTGCGGTTTTGCCCTATGTGTCCATGCACTCCAGCACAAAGCTTATGGTCGATCACCTGGCGTCGGCCCTGGTGAAAAACGGTGTTCATGCTGAGCTCTTTAATCTGACTGTGACCGATATCGGAAAACTGGCAATGGCCCTGGTTGATGCCGCAACGATCATCGTCGGCACGCCTACGGTACTGGCCGGCCCGCATCCCCTTGCCGCATATGCTGCGTTCCTGGCAAATGCCCTGCGGCCCAAGGTAAAATTTCTCTCCATTATAGGTTCCTACGGATGGGGAGGCAAAGCCGTGGAAACGCTTGCCGGAATGATTCCCAACCTCAAGGTAGAAGTCCTGGAGCCCGTGCTCTGCAAGGGGCTGCCGTCTCAGAACGATTTTAGTGCATTGGACAGACTGGCTGAATCGGTTGCGCAAAAACATAAGGAGCTCAATCTTGCCTGATATGGCTGTAAAGGGCTATAGCGACTGCGGATGTGATTATCATATTTCTTGGGTCTGGCTTTTAAAGTAAAAAATCTTTACGAAAAAAGGAGGATACCATGTTTTGTTTTCAATGTCAGGAAACCGCAAAAAACACTGGATGCACCGTAAAGGGGGTATGTGGAAAACCGGAGGAGACCGCCGATCTTCAGGACGTGCTCATCTACGTGTGCAAAGGGATCTCGATCTATGGTGAAAAGCTAAAGGAAATGGGCACTGTGGACAAAGATGCCGCCCGCTTCATATGCAAGGCCCTTTTTACCACTATTACCAATGTGGCCTGGGACGATGATGTCATCATCGGCCGGATCAAGGAAGGGTTCAAGGTCAGGGACGCGGTAAGGGAAAAGGTAAAGGCCGCCATGCCGGGCGCGCTTCCGGACTGCGCAACCTGGTTTTCGGAAGACAGGGAAAAGATTATGGCCAAGGCGCTTTCCGATGAAGTCCGCATTACATCCACTCAGAACGAGGACGTACGCTCCCTCAGAGAGCTCCTTATCATCGGCTGCAAGGGTATTGCTGCGTATGCCGATCATGCCGCGGTTCTCGGCCACGAAAAAGACGATATCTACGGCTTCCTTATGGAGGCCCTGGCATCCACCACAAAGGATCTTTCAACCGACCAGATGATCGCCATGGTCATGAAGGCAGGGGAAATGGCCGTAAATACAATGGCCCTTCTGGATGCAGCCAATACGGCCGCCTATGGCAATCCGGAGATCACCGAGGTCAACATCGGGGCCAGAAACAATCCGGGGATCCTGATCTCGGGCCATGACCTGAAGGACATGGAAGAGCTTCTGAAGCAGACCGAGGGAACGGGCGTGGATGTTTACACCCACGGAGAAATGCTGCCTGCCAACTACTACCCGGCTTTCAAAAAATATGCCCATTTTGTCGGTAATTACGGCGGCTCGTGGTGGCACCAAAACGAAGAATTTGAATCCTTCAACGGCCCCCTCGTTCTCACCACCAACTGCCTGATCCCGATAAAAAAGGACAATACCTATCTGGACAGGCTGTTCACTACAGGTGCTGTGAACTATCCCGGCGCAAAGCACATTGCCGACAGGCCGGAAGGCGGGGCAAAGGATTTTTCCGCCGTTATCGCGAAGGCAAAGAGCTGTCCGCCCCCAAAAGAGCTGGAAAGCGGAACCATAATCGGCGGCTTCGCCCACAACCAGGTGCTCGCATTAGCCGATAAAGTTATTGACGCCGTAAAATCGGGGGCCATCAAGCGATTTGTCGTCATGGCCGGGTGCGACGGGCGTCAGAAAGCGCGGAGCTACTTTACCGAAGTGGCCGAGAGCCTTCCAAAGGATACAGTGATCCTGACCGCAGGCTGCGCCAAATACAGGTACAACAAGCTGCAGCTCGGAGACATCGGCGGCATACCCCGCGTGCTCGACGCCGGCCAGTGCAACGATTCCTATTCACTCGCGGTGATCGCCCTGAAGCTCAAGGAGGCCTTCGGATTGAACGACATCAACGAACTGCCTGTCTCCTATGACATAGCATGGTACGAGCAGAAGGCCGTGGCCGTGCTGCTTGCCCTTCTCTTCCTCGGCGTCAAGGGCATTCGCCTGGGGCCTACGCTGCCGGCCTTTCTCTCACCCAATGTAGCCAAGGTCCTGGTGGATAAATTCAATATCAAGCCCATCGGCACAGTACAAGAAGATGTCAATGCAATGATGAGGGGCGAATAATAAGTTATTGCGCAAGGGTGAACCGGGCGGAAAAAGGTCGGCTTCGTTTTTCCCGGCCGGTTTACCCCCGATATTGTGTGATTTCATAATCCCTGCCGTGACAAACCCCAGATTTTAGCAAAGATCTCTATCCTCCATCTTTCCGTCGGCAAATAATGCTGCACCAGATAAGGCCGATAGAAAACCTCTATAATTTGACAAATTATTATCGATATTATCGATTTGACATATAGATAATGTCTATGTTTTCTACAATGGACTTTTTAGAAACTTATAGAAGGAGATCTTATGCCTAAATATGTACAATTTTTTTCGACACGCTGGGGGATCATCGGGGTGGGGGCCTTTATAGGGGTCTTTGCCCAGCTTTTGCAGAAGTGGGGAAACCCGGCGAACATGGGTATCTGCGTGGCATGCTTCGAGAGGGACATGGCAAGCGCCCTTGGTCTCCACCGGGCGGCCGTGGTGCAATATATGCGGCCCGAGATCATCGGCTTTGTCATCGGATCGCTGATCGCCGCCTATGCCTTTAAGGAGTTCAGGTCGCGGGCAGGGTCCGCCCCCATTGTCCGCTTCATCCTCGGAGCCTTTGCCATGATCGGGGCGCTTGTCTTTCTGGGCTGTCCGTGGCGGGCTGCCCTCCGTCTGGCAGGGGGCGATTGGAATGCGATCTTCGGCCTCCTCGGGCTTATCGGAGGGATATGGGTCGGCACGCTTTTTCTGAAAGGCGGCTACAACCTCGGCCGCTCACAGAACACCCACGCTTCCGTCGGATGGCTCCTGCCGCTTACGATGCTGGGTTTCCTCGTCCTCATGCTCATCTTTCCGCAGGTACAGGGGCAGGACAAAAGCGGAGTCCTTTTCTACAGCCTGAAAGGCCCCGGCTCGATGCACGCGCCGCTTCTCGTATCGCTCATCATGGGCCTCATCATCGGATTCCTGGCCCAAAGAAGCAGGTTCTGCACAATGGGGGCTATACGGGACATCATCCTTTTCAAACAGGCCCATCTCCTCTCGGGGTTCATCGCGCTTGTGGTCGCTGCCTTCATTACCAATCTGATCCTGGGGCAGTTCAACCCCGGCTTTGCAAAGCAGCCCGTTGCGCACACAATGGGCCTCTGGAACTTCGGTGGCATGGTCCTGGCAGGGCTTGCCTTCTGTCTTGCCGAAGGCTGTCCGGGACGGCAGCTCTTCCTCGCCGGCGAGGGCGACGGGGATTCGGCGGTCTTCGTCTTCGGGATGATAACAGGGGCCGGCATTGCCCACAACTTCGGTCTGGCAAGCTCGCCGGATGGCGTGGGGCCTTACGGGATCCCGGCTGTGATCATAGGTCTTCTGGCGTGCCTGTTCATCGGGTTCACCATGAGAAAGCAAGTTGCCTGAACAAGGAGGAATAAAATGAGTACAATCGTCGACGCAAAAGGGCTCTCGTGCCCGCAGCCCGTTCTTATGACCATGAATGAGATCAAGAAAGTAAAAAAAGGCGAGATCGTTATTCTCGTGGATACGGACACATCCAAGGAGAACGTCTCCCGCGCAGCAATGGCGCAGGGATGGACAGTAAAAGGTGTTGAGCAGGAAGGGACCGGTTACCGCGTAAATATTTCAAAGGATTGATCCGCGATCACCAATGCCGCTCCACGGGTCGCCACAGGAGCTATCCCCTTTCTGTTGGTCCATATCGCAGCGGCAGGAATAAATTGAGTGTTTTTCTTTCTTCGAAGGGATAAAATATAGCCTGGATTTTTATTCAAGAAACTATCAAGAGAAGGACGGCGACATGGAAGAGAAGTCATTTCAGGATTACTATCCCGAAGAACTGAGCCACTGCTATGGGTGCGGCAGCATGAACAAGGCGGGCCTTCACATCAGGAGCTATTGGGATGGAGAGGAATCCTTCGCCCGTCTCACGCCGCAGCCCCATCACATTGCCACGCCGGGTTTCGTCTATGGCGGGCTGATCGCCTCGCTCATCGACTGCCACGGGGTCGGCACCGCAGCTGCAGCGACATGCCGCGCAGAAGGAAGGGCGATGGACGAAGAGCCAAGGCTGCGCTTTGTCACCGCCTCCCTGAAGGTAGATTACCTGAAGCCGACGCCCCTGGGGGTTCAGCTCGAGGCAAGGGGTAAGGTGAAGGAGGTCGGTAAGCGAAAGGCGTCTGTATCCGTCGAGGTCTTTGCGGAAGGGACCCTCTGTGCCCGCGGCGAGGTCATCGCCGTGCGCATGCCGGAGACGATGAAAACAAACTATCCCACCACAGGAGGCGGGGTACCAGAGGATAAAACGGCATAATTATACCCCCTCACCCTGACCCTCTCCCGCCAGGGGAGAGGGAACAATGCGGCCGGGCACCCTTTCACCCTATACTCTCCTACGGGGGGAGAGGGGACGATGCGGCCGGGCACCCTTTCACCCTATACTCTCCTACGGGGGGAGAGGGGACTGTCGTGGCTCTCTCGCGAAGAGAGGGGATATTGTTGCGTCCCGTGAAGGGAGAGGGGACAGCGTCGCTCCGCAGCACGCTGTTCTAATGTTTTCGCCGCAGCCTGTGGATCCTCAGTCCCCCGACGACAAAGAGATAGGCGGCGCCGGCGATGACGATCGTCGTCGCTCCTGCAGGGAGGTCCGGCCCGTAGCTTACCGCAAGACCCGCTACTGTAAAAAAGATCGTCAACACGGTAGAAAGCACCATCATATGCCACAGCCTTTTTGTTAATTCACCGGCAATAGCGGCCGGGAGGGTAAGCAGGGCGATGACCATTACGATGCCCACCACTGAAACGAGCAGCACTACCGTAAGCGCCGTCAGGCATAGAAGCAGGAGGTAGAACAGCTCGACATTGACGCCCCTGAGCCGCGCAAATTCCTCATCGAAGCAGAGGGCAAGGAACCTGTTATAGAAAAGAACGCCGGCGGCCACGACCAGGACGTCAAGGCAGGCGATCATCCAGAGGTCGCCGGGGGAAACCATAAGAATGCTCCCGAAAAGGTAGCTCATAAGGTCTTCGTTATATCCGGGCGTCCTGTATATGAAGATGATCCCCGCAGCCATGCCGATAGCCCACAGGGACCCGATCACCGTATCTTCTCTCTGTTTTGCCCTCATGCTCACGACCCCGATGATCAGGGCCGACGCCAATGCAGCAAGTATTGCCCCGTAAAAAGGATGAAACCATTCCCAGCGGCAGACGACCTGGCAGTAGCGCGCAGCGCCAAGGCCTCCAAGAACGGTGTGCGCTATGCTTCCGGCAATATAGGTTATTCTCTTCGTAACGACGTAGCTCCCGATGATCCCGCAGGCAACGCTCGCAAGCATGCCCGTAAGGAGCGCATACTGAAGAAATGGATACCGCGGAAGGTCAGAAAGGAATGCGTACATGTTCGGGCCTCAGTTCCTTTTTATTCTCTGTGGTCATGCTGCACCATCCTGACGGCAGCCCCGTAGAGATCGCTTATCATCTCTCCCGTGATGGCGGCCGTGGGATGAACCGCTACCCTCCGGTTTACGCAGACGACACGCTGAACGTACTGGGATACAAACCCCAGGTCGTGGCTCACAACGATAACGGTTATCGTCTTGCTGAGGGCGTTCAGCAATTCAAAAAGCTCTGTCTCAACTGCCATATCAACATTTGACGTCGGCTCATCAAGCAGAAGCAGTTTCGGCTCCGTTGCCAGCGCCCTCGCGATGAGCACCCTCTGGCGCTGCCCCCCTGACAACGCCCCGAAGGGATGTTTCCATGCATCGTACATCTCCAGTTTTTTCAGTGCCTCAAGGCATATGGCCCTGTCCCGTTTCCGGTAAGGGCCAAAACGCGTTCCGTTCCCCAACCGGCCCATAAGGACGACGTCGAGAACGGTAACGGGAAAGTGTGGATCAAACTGGACATGCTGCGGCATATAGCCGATGAGGGCGCGCGCCCTGTCCGGAGGCAGCATGAAGATCTCTATGGTCCCCCGTGAGGGCCCAAGAAGCCCCAGCATGAGCTTTAGCAGTGTTGTCTTGCCGCCTGCGTTCGGGCCTACTATAGAGATGAAGGATTTATCGTATATGGTGAAGCTCACGTTTTCCAGCACAGGAACGCTGTTATAAGAAAAATCCACGTCCCGAAAGCTGACCACGGCCTCTCTCTCCATCATTTACCTCCTGGATAGTCCCTGCTCTATCTTAGCGGCTATCTTTTCAAGATTGGAAAGATAATCCCTTGACAGGGGGTTGATCGGGACAACGGCTCCTCCGATAGACTTTGCTATGGTTTCGGCGCTTTTCGTCGAAAACTGTGGCTGAACGAAAATTACCTGT
Source organism: Deltaproteobacteria bacterium (assembly GCA_029559435.1). Classification (GTDB taxonomy): domain Bacteria; phylum Desulfobacterota; class Syntrophorhabdia; order Syntrophorhabdales; family Syntrophorhabdaceae; genus UBA5609. Next base: position 8,488 of record JAKQBZ010000313.1, read on the forward strand.
ACCCTTTCCTTTTTTGCCCTGTTTATAATAACAGCCAATTGCCTGGCGCCGGGCTCCTTGCCTTCGATCTCGATAGGCACCTGGTGCAGTCCATAAGAATCTGCGAAATATCCAAAGGCAGGATGAAAAACATAGATGTTGCTTCCTTTAAATGGAGCAAGGGCGGATGCGATCCGCTGGTCTATGCGATCCAGGTCAGACAAAAATGCCTGGAGGTTTCCCGAATACTCTTTGCAATTCGACGGGTCCAGCCTGCAGAGGGCGTTATATATGTTCCGGGCCTGCACTTTTACGAGTTTCGGATCCATCCAGATGTGCGGGTCGGGTGTCCTGCCGGGGCGCTCTATGCTTGCCTTCCCGTCATGGTCATGCCGGTGGTTGTCTAAATAGCGATAGGGAACCCCTCTTTGCGTCTCGACAACGACAAGCTCCCTGTGGGCCTGCCTGATCTTGTTCACAAAATTCTTTTCGAAAGGAACGCCGATGGCAAAATAGGCTTTTGCCGATGACAGCCTTGCCATCTGCTGCGGCGAAGGCTCATACGTGGCAGGAGACTGGCCTTCACCGACGAGGACCTCCGCATCGACGCGCTGCCCGCCTATGCGTTCGAGGAAGTATGCCTGGGGTTCTATGCTCACAAAAGCGGCCATACCGGCCTTCGTCTGCCCGGCCCCGGCAGAGCAATAAAAAGAAGCAACGGACATCAATGCAATCAGGATGAAGAACCCCTTTTTCATACACCCCTCTTGAAAAGGCGTTTCATCGTGTGCATTCTATGAAGATCTCCTGGCAATCGTCGCATCGTTTCAGCGTGTGGTCTCGGGAAAAGCTCTCCCAATGCTCCTTCTGTTTCGGCGTTAAAATACCGGAACCGCTGCAGAGAGGGCAGACATTCTCAAGCGCCGCCATGATCGCCGCGCGGATGAACTCGGAACGATTGGGAATATCCCTGATCACGGCAAGCAGGTCTTCATTTACTTTAAACGTTACGATTCTTTGTTTTTTTTTCACTGTTCACCGCCTTGTCGAAGATTGCATATATTATTACTTAGTAATACCACTTTGTCAAGACCGGCCTGTCCCTGACCGCTTTTTGCAATGTAGTTACAAAATTGTTAATGGAGCGACACGATCTGTCACGGGAAGATGTAGCCTGACGGCATCTTGTGGCCTTTTGATCCTTCCATGGTCAGCCAGGAAGATTTCTCTCCCCAGATAAGCACAACCTTGCTCCTCACCCACTCAAAGGGGAAATCTGCCTGGGGCTCGTATTTCTCGATATATTCGATGTAGGGATTGCCCGAGAGGTCATATGGAGCAAGGGGCGCATCATGGACGCCGTCGAATTCAACAGCAGGGGCGCCTATCTTCTCGCAGAGGTCCTTATCGAAGGCGGGGGTAACGCTCACCCATTTTCCGCCGAGCAAGAGCTGCGTATACCCGTGGCTGGGAAAGAAATCAATACTCGTCTGGGCGACCAGCTCCTGCGGGATCTTGTGGTTTTTTATCCTGGCGAAGACAAGGCGCGAGGGGATGCCCGCTGCCCGGGCCAGGGCGGCAAGGAGGATGGCCTTCTGGACGCAGTAGCCTCTCTCCCAGGCCAACACTCTGCTGGCCACAAAATCCTCGAACCTGGTGGAAACCATATAGACGCTGTAGCGTATCCGGTCCCGCACGAAGTAGAAAAGCGCCCGCGCCTTCTCTTGTTCATCGGTAAAAGGAGAGGTCCGCTCCAGGGCGGCACGGCGTATCGTCTCATGACCGGAATCGATCGCAGCAGTGGGTTTCAGATAGATCTCTATATCTTCCATGTTGTCGTTCACAATCGCTCCCCTTGCGATATCCCTGCGTTGAAGCCCTCAGCGATCGACCTGAAGGTTTGCCGTATATCCTGCATCAAGGGCCATCAATTCCTCGCATCTGCCGATGTCCCGCTTCTCCATCGCATCAAGGATAGCCACATGGCGTTCGTAGGTGTGCCTGATAAAGTCTTTGGACTGGCCCGCATTGGGAAAGACCACGCCGAGGAGGTCGAGGAGCGACTGCACCATCAGCTTCAGCAGGGGGTTTCCCGCAATCTCCGCGACGGCAATGTGAAACGCTGTGTTGTGCTTGCGGAGCGTTTCCGGGTTGTCTATGTCTTTAATGAGCCACTCGTTTATCTGCCTCAATCGCTCAAGATCGCCCTTCTTTGCCTTCTCGGCAGCACGCCTCACCGTCACACATTCTATTGCCTGACGCGCCTCCAGAAAGTACGGCAGGCTCAATTTGCCCTGGTCCAGCAGGTCATGGGCGGCGGCAGAGATCGGCTTGTGCAGGTTGTATGAGACAAAAGGTCCACCGGCAGGTCCGGGTTTGATCTCAACAAGGCCGGACTGCTCAAGGGACCGGAGGGACTCCCTGATCACAACCCTGCTCACCTGGAAAAGTTTTGCAAGCTCCCTCTCAGCCGGGAGCCTGTCGCCTATACCCAGCTTCTTCGAATGGATGAGGGTCTTGATCTGCGCAACGATGCCCTCGTGCAGTTTTTCTTTCTTAGGTGGGTTGAGAAGGTGGGTTATATCCTTTTTCATCCTTTGGCCCGCTGCTGGTTGAATAAATATATCATCTGCGACCGGGCGCTTCCATATTTATATTCATCTGGAGCAGCGATCCCTCTCCTATCGAACTGTCTTTTGAATGCCTGTTTCTCTATTGCGATGGCTCCAACCGGGCCCCCTTCGGCATAATTCTCGCTCTGTGCCAGATGATAGAGGCGACAAAGACTGCAGCGCCAACAACCGCAAGAGGAAAACTCCTCTCAACAAGGGAAACTAACGACACCACTGCCGCCGCAAAAAACAACCCCCGTTCCCTGAGATTGAGATCAGAGAAGAGAAACCCCACGAAGGAGAACTGGAAGCTCACAAGGCAGAGCAGGGAAGCAACTACGGCCACCACCGCGAAAACCGGCTCCTTCGGCTTCAGGAGCAGGACCGGGCAGTAGACGAAAATATAGGGGACAAAAAAACCGGCAAGGGCCGCCTTGCAGGACTCCTTGGCCGTTTTCATGTAAGGCGCCTCGGCAATCTTTGCAGTGATCAGGGAGACCAGGGCAACAGGGGGTGTAAGAAAGGCGAATACGCTTATGAACATAGCAAAAAAATGGCCGACGTCAAAGGGCACGCCCATCTTCTGAAGCGCCGGGACTGCGAAGATGGTGACGATGATATATGCGGTGATGGAGGCGCCCGCGCACCCCATAGCGACGGTAATGATCTGCACAAGAACCAGGGCCAGGAAAAGGCTTCCGAGGCTCCACGTTTCGATCCCGAGCACGAGCTTCACGCTTAGCCCGCTCATTGTAAGGGTCGCCAGGATAATGCCTACTGCGGCGGTGGTCACACCGATGCCGGCGGCCTGGACCGTTCCCGAGACAAATCCGTTGACAAACTGAGTAAATGTGGGCCTCGTCTTTTTTCGTATGAGCGAGATGCCCACGGTGGTGACGATAGCCCAGAAGCCTATATAGTTGACAGAAAAACCGTGTACCATCATGACCACGATGAGCAGGATCGGCACCACGAAGTTGATGGACGAAAGGGCAAGCTCCTTGCCGTCTATGGGCTCCTTTGCGGCCATGGGGAGCCTGTGCTTCCCTGCGACAAGGTATACATAGAGGCCGATCACCCCGAAGTAAATAAGCGCAGGGAGTATCGCCATCTTTGCGATCGTTACATAGGGTATGCCCGTGAGGCCGGCCATGGCAAAAGCGCTCATGCCCATGATGGGGGGCATGATCTGGCCCCCGTTTGATGCCGCCGCCTCAATGCCCCCCGCCTCCTCGGGCTTGAATCCAAACCGCTTCATGAGCGGTATCGTAACTGTACCAACTACGGCGGCGTTGGCGGCCGCGCTGCCCGTGATCATCCCTATGCCGCAACTGGCCAGCACTGCCATCATCGCCGCACCGCCGCGTATCTTGCTCATAACGATCTTGCCGAGGGTCAAAAAGAATTTGTCCGCGCCGGTGCCGGAAAGGACCCCTCCAAAGAGAATAAAAAGAAACAGAAAATTAGCCGAGATGGGAAGAAATGCGTAAATGCCCGTATCAAGCCCTACCGAAAGGTTCGTCATGGTCTGTTCGAATCCCATGGACTGGATCGTGAAGGGCGCCGGCAACCGCGCGCCTACAAACCCGTAAATGACCGCCCCGATGGCCATGGCCGAGAGAAACCATCCCGTTGCAAGCCTCGTTGCCTCCAGCACAAGAAGGATGGCTATGATCCCCGCCGCAAGGTCAACGGCCGTGTTGAAATAGGCGCGCTCCTGTATCTCCTGCCAGTTAAGCTGTATATAGCCGAGCGCAAGGATCGCCATGACTACGACAAAGGCCATCCACAGGCGGAATGCCGTCGATCTCCCGTCCCTCGCCTGGGCAAGAAAGACAACCACCAGGCTGAAGAGGAGGTGCAGGTTAAGATAGGGAACACTGGACAACAGGAGCACTTGTGAGGAGACCATCTGGTAGATGACCATGAGGAAGGCCACTACGATTACCGCTATCTTCGTGAATCCAGACACGCCGCCTTTCATTATTACCTCCGCTATTCTCTGAAAACAGTCAACCCCGGCGCATTATTGAATTATGCCGGCCTCTTTGAGCCCGGTCATAGGTATCTTGTTCTGCTTGTAGAACTTCACCGCTGCCGGGTGCATCCTCGCCTCGGGCACCTCCACCGCCGCAACGGTCTTCTTTGTGATTATCCGCGCAGCAGGGCTCAACTGCTGGAACTTGTCGACGTTCTCCACGTAGACCCTGAGGATCTCCGCGA
>JAKQBZ010000316.1 GCA_029559435.1 Deltaproteobacteria bacterium
GAAGATAGGACGGAAGCCCTGCTCACTATCCCTTTGAGCTTGCCTCTCTCTCCCACAACAGCGATGGGAAACTTTGCCTGGGCTGCCTTGGGTATTATATCCTTGATCAGGACATCCTCTCCGGTTACGGGTACACCCTTCGTAAGCACCGAGAAGAGCGGCAGATTTTCCCGCCTTGCCCTCAGTGCGTCGTCAAGCGTTACGACCCCCATGAACTTCATGTCATCGGCGACGGCGTAAGCGCTTGAAACCTGATTTTCCCTCATTTCCATCACTGCACTCGCCGGAGAGACGTTTTCCCTGACTATACACTGGGGCGGGAACATAACGTGTCTCACTTTGAGCACCATGCTCATATCCGCACCTTCGATGAAGTTACGGACATAGTCATTGACGGGATCAGTAGACATTTCTTCGGGTGTTCCCGACTGTATTATCTTCCCGTTGTGCATGATGGCAACCCTGTCTCCGAGCTTGAAGGCCTCGTTTATGTCGTGAGTGATGAATATTATGGTCTTTTCAAGTTTTCTCTGGATCGAGAGGAGCTCGAACTGCATCTCCCTTCTGACAAGCGGATCGAGGGCTGAGAAGGGCTCATCCATGAGCAGCATGTCGGGGGAGTTTACCAGTGCCCTTGCTATGCCGACCCTCTGCTTCATGCCGCCCGACAGGCTCGATATGGGTTTGTCGCCCCAGCCCTCAAGGCCGACCATTTTGATGAACTCCTCAGCTTTCTCAAGGCGCTCCTTTTTGGGGACCCCCCGGACCTCCAGTCCGTAGGCTACATTGTCGCGAACGCTCCTGTGGGTGAGCAGGCCGAAGTTCTGGAAGACCATCGAGATCTTGTCACGCCTCAGGGCCAGCAGTTCACTGCCTTTGAGCTCTCCGACGTCCTGCCCTTCAAAGAGGATCTTTCCCGAGGTCGGTTTCAGGAGCTGATTGAAGCATCTTATTATCGTTGACTTTCCGGAGCCGGACAGCCCTATTATGACGAATATCTCCTTTCTCTTTACTTTGAAAGAGACGTCCCAAAGAGCCACCGCAGCCCCGGTTCTTCGGTAGACTTCGTCCTTTTCGAAGCCCTCCGACATCATTTTGATGGCTTCGGCCTTGTTATTGCCGTAAATTTTTACAACGTTCCTGGCCTCGGCGATATAATCTTCATTATTATTTATCATTCTGTCGAAGCCTCTTTCTTTATCAACCCCTGGGTCAGACGGTCGAGTATTATCGCAACGATGACTATAGATATGCCCGGCATGAGGGCCTTGCCCATCTCAGTCCTGTTGGTCGCGAGCAGTATCTCCATACCGAGGCCGTTAGCGCCGATCAGTGCGCAGGTCACGACCATCGACATCGCCATCATTATCGTCTGGTTCAGCCCCGCCATGATAGCAGGCATCGCCTGCGGTATCTGAACTTTGCTCAGGAGCTGCATTTTTGTCGATCCAAAGGCCGAAGCGGCCTCGACCATCTCTTTGTCCACATGGACGATGCCCAGGTTCGTCATCCTGACCATCGGCACCACGGCATATATGGTGGTGGCTATCAGTGCAGGCGTCTTTCCCGGGCTGAAGAGGATGACCGCAGGTACTAGGTATACGAAGGCGGGCATCGTCTGCATAAGGTCGAGAACAGGCCTCACCACGGCCGATATCCTTTTGCTCATCGCCACGATTATCCCGAGCGGGAATCCGATGATGACAGAGAGGAAAACAGCCACTATCACCATGCTGATCGTCTCGAGCATGTTCTCCCACAGGCCGCACATGCCGATAAAGAAGAGCATCGCCGCATACATAGGACCAACATAAGGTTTTTTGCTGACCTTCCATCCCATGTATGCCACCAGGAGGATCAGAAGAGGCCACGGTATTGCTTCAAGCAGCGTATTTATCGAGTTTATCGATGCTATGATCGCTGACTTGATCAGCCCCAGGCTCTCCCTGTGGTTCCTGCTGAAGGCTTTTACAGCTATGTCGATCGCTTCGCCGTTCCCGATCCGCAGGTTCTCGGGAAACTTAAACAGATACTCCATTCATAAAGACCCCCCTGATCTAAGATTTCAAAACCTCGCAGGAAAGTGGTCTTATAGAACAGCCCTTACCCTCTCAGCCCTCTCCTTAGGAAGCCATTGGTCCAGAAGTTCGCTGTGCGTCCTGAGAAGCCACTTTGCCGCCTCGCTGTGGCTGACCTTATTCTCGTCGAGGTAGGCAAGTGCTTCGGATATCAGGCTGCTTCCGGTCCGGTACTTTTTAAAGAACTCAAGAAGGTCGGGCGCTTTCTTCGCAAAATATTTACTGCTCACTATCTTCAGCTGCTGCGACGGAAATGCTGTTGCGCCCTTTTCGAAGAGCTCTTTGCTGTAAGGTTCGTCCTCAAGGAGGACCAGGTCCAGCTTCCCGCTTACCCAGGTCGGTTCATAGCAGTAGCCGACCCAGGCTTCACCCAGGTTGTATGCGGATACGAGCGACGCGAAGAGCGTGGCTTCGCTTCCGAGCCGTACATATTTGTAGTTTTTGTTCAGCCCGTAAAGCTCATACTTCTTGTAGAGCACTTCGTCCGCCATCCATCCCGGGATGGAGCCGTATATCCTTCCCTTGTCCTTGTCTTCGTCATCCGGGAATACCTTGTGGTATTTTGCAAGATCCTTTACTGTCTTAAGGCCGGGTGCCATGGGTTTTATACCCCGTTTCGCATCCCCCTCTATCACGTATCTCGGGACATACAGCCCCTGTCTGCTGTCGGGGGCAAGCACTCCGACATCCACTATGTCACCGTTCGCAACATCCTTTGGATACGTAGCGACGTTGTCAGTCCAGCTTTCGATGTCAAGGTCCACGTCTCCGGCGATTATCGCCTGCCAGTTCATCGTGGAGGATGCTGTCGAAGTTTTCAGCACATATCCGTCGTAGGCGTTCTCAACTATTATCCTTGCTATCTCATTGTGAAGCTTCTGACTGTCCCACCCGTTGTCCGTAACTACGATCTCTGTCTTTGCTAATGCCTGCGCAGGCATTGTGCAGATCAGGACCATTACCAAGAGCAAAAGTACGTTTTTGAGCTTACTGTTCATCAGTTTCCCCCCATTCAAAAAATTGCAACACCCTCATTTTTACATAAAGTTGTTACTTTTTCAAG
>JAKQBZ010000318.1 GCA_029559435.1 Deltaproteobacteria bacterium
GGGAATATGGGAGACGCTTCTTGTCTTTTTTATTGTCATGGGCGGAATATACCTTGGATATATTAATCCTACAGAGGCAGGGGCCATAGGGGCCACGGCGCTCCTTGTTATTGTTCTCGTGAAAAGAAAGCTAAGCTGGCAGGGCCTTTTCGCCTCGCTTCTTGAAATGGCAAGGATCTCCATTATGGTGCTTTTTCTTGTCGCAGGGGCCACTGTTTTCAGCTACTTCCTTGCCCTCTCAACTATACCCGCCGTTGTATCGGGGTGGATTGCCGGCCTTGAAGTATCACGATATGTTGTCCTGACAATAATTATAGCGATCTATTTTGTGCTCGGATGCTTTCTTGACGCGGTATCGATGATGGTGCTTACGCTGCCCGTCATATTTCCCGTCATCGTGGCCCTCCACTTCGACCCCATATGGTTTGGGGTTTTGGCCGTGCTTATGATGGAGGCGGGGCTTATCACTCCGCCGGTAGGCCTTAATGTATACACCCTTGCAGGAATAGCGAAGGACGTACCCATGGCAGATATCTTCAAAGGGGCTATGCCTTTTTTGATCTCAATTATCATTGTGGCGGTGATCCTCGTGATCTTTCCTCAGATTGTGCTTTATCTTCCGGGCCTGATGGGAAGATAGGGCTGGACAGTGTTTAAGGAACGATTGATATGAAGATCGTAAGCTTCGCATTGAATGGCAAGAAAGTTTCCTGTGAGGTACAGGATAGAGAGCTTTTGCTCCATGCCCTGCGGGAGCGGTTTTCGATAAAGAGCGTCAAGGAGGGATGCGGCATAGGCGAATGCGGGACCTGCACGGTGCTGATCGACAACGAGCCCCATTATTCCTGCCTGACGCTGGCATCAAAGGTGGACGGGCACGATGTCAAGACCGTTGAATACCTTGGTGACGCAGGCCTTCTCCACCCGCTGCAGAAGGCCTTTATCGAAGCAGGCGCTGTACAATGCGGCTACTGCACCCCCGGGATGCTCCTTTCCGCATACAGCCTGCTCATGAAGAATGAAAATCCAAGCGACAGCGAGATAAGAGAAGCAATAAGCGGCAACCTGTGCAGGTGCACTGGCTATATCCAGATTGTAGAGGCGATTCGAGATGCTGCCGGACTTTGCAAGTGTAAGCCCTGAAACGAAAGCGGATGCCCTTGCCTACCTGGCATCGCTTGATGATGTGCGGGTGATTGCAGGAGGCACAGACCTTCTCGTGAATATGAAGAGAGGAGAGCTGTGCAGCAATGTTGTCGATATCATGAACATTGAAGAGCTCAGGCTCCTATCCGGCGATGGCACGGATATCGCGATCGGCCCGGCGATCACCCACGCTGCGATCAGCGCGGCAGCCATGCTCAACGATCTGGCGGGGAGCCTCTCTGCGGCATGCGGGTGGATAGGCTCGCCGCAGATACGCAACATGGGAACCATTGGTGGCAACCTTGCCAATGCGTCTCCTGCCGCGGATTTGATCCCGCCCCTTCTTATCCACGATACCGTTCTTAAGATCGAATCACAGGAAGGAAAACGGGAGGAAAGACTCGACGATTTTATCGTTGCGCCTTACGAAACCTCTCTGAAGCCCCACGAACTGCTGACCTGGGTGTGCATCAAAGGCCTGCCCGGATACAGGGAGGGGTACAGGAGGATAGCAAGGCGCGCTGCCTGGGCGATCTCCCGGCTGTCGGTCGCGTGGGCGGTCCGCGAAGACGGGGACCGCTTCGTTGACGTTAAGCTGGCGATCGGCTCCTGCACGCCGATGCCTTTTCGGCCAAGGAACGTTGAGAAGTTTCTGGGCGGCAGGAAGAAGGACGATCACACGATAGGAGAGGCTGCTGCACTTGTCGTAGAAGAAATACGAAGGATCACAGGGGACAGGCCGTCTTTTGCATATAAGCTGCCCGTTGTGAAAGGCCTCGTTCAAAAAGCGCTGCGGGGTTGATTGAAAAATGTACATCGGCAATGAGATGAACAGGATCGACGCACTGGACAAAGTGTTAGGCAGGCCTGTTTATGCTGAAGACCTGAGCGCAAAAGGGGCTCTTTTCGGCTGCATCTTCAGGAGCACAAGGCCCCATGCGTTTATCAGGAGGATCGACACAAGGGCCGCCATGGCATCCCCCGGCATCGTAAAGGTCCTTTCCTGCCATGATATACCCGGAGAAAATCTTTTCGGGATCATCAAAAAAGACCAGCCATATCTTGCACAGGACAGGGTGCGGTGTATCGGGGAACCGGTACTGATTGTCCTCGGTGAAACCGAAGAAGCCGCGAGAAAGGCATTGCAGCTCATAGAGGTTGAATATGAGGATGCTGAAGTAGTGTCAGATCCTTTTTTATCGGAGGACTCAACGGCACTTATCCACGACAAGGGGAATCTTTTAAGCCGCAGAAAGGTCATAAAAGGCGATATCGAGAAAGGTTTTAAAGAGGCTGACGTTATAGTAGAACATACCTATTCAACGTCGTGGCTCGACCATGCCTTCATGGAGACGGAGTCGGGCGTAGGGTATCCTGACAGCAAAGGCAGGATAGTTGTTATCTCGTCAACGCAGAATATCCATTATAAGCAAAAAGAGATATCCCGGCTGCTTGCAGTGCCGGAGGAAAAGATAAAGGTGGTCCAGGCGACAACGGGCGGCGGGTTCGGGGGCAAGCTTGACGTTACCGTCGAAGGCTTTATCGCCTTGTCGGTGCACCATACGAGGCGGCCTGTTGTTATGAGGTTTACGAGGGAAGAAAGCTTTCTCTCAAATACAAAGAGGCACCCCCTTTATATTGAATATAAAACGGGCGCCAGGAAAGACGGCATAATAACAGCGGTCAAGGTAGGCATAACCGGCGACACGGGGCCGTTCGCATCGTATGGCGAGACCGTATGCCTGAGAGCCGCCCTCCATGCAACAGGCCCTTACGAGGTCCCGAATGTTCACGTCGACAGCAGGATGTTCTACACGAACAACCCTGTCTCCGGCGCCATGAGAGGCTTCGGGATCCCGCAGCTTGCCTTTGCCCACGAATCCCAGATGGATGAGGTTGCCTTGATGCTCAAAATGGACCCTTTTGACATACGGATGATGAACGCCCTCAAAAAGGGATCGTTGACCGCGACATCGCAGGTATTGCAAAACAGCGTTGGGATCATCGAAACATTGAGAAAGGTCGAGCCGTACTGGAGAAAGCGTTCGAAGAAGGAAGACCGTGCAGGTTTCGGGCTTGGGTGCATGTACTACGGGATCGGAAACACCGGCGTGTCGAACCCTGCCAACGCATGCCTGAATATTACCGGGGACGGGAAGATCGCGCTCCACACAGGCGCCTGCGAGATCGGGCAGGGCTCAGACACAACGCTCGTCCAGATCCTCCAGGAGACGCTTGGCTTAAAGATAGAGGATATTGTTTTGGTGAGGGGCGACACGGATACCTCAAAGGATGCGGGGTCATCCTCGGCAAGCCGGCAGACATATATATCCGGAGGCGCCGTGTTTGACGCGGCGCTGAAGATGAGGCAATACCTCGATGAAAAAGGATTTTATAAAGGCAGGCCCATCAGGGAGATCTACGCGTCAGAGGCAGACAAAAAGCTCCTCGAACATAATGGATTTTTTGACCCGCCGACGACGCCCGTTGATCCTGAAACGTCGAAAGGTTCACCCTATGCAACATACGCCTTCGCAACGCACATGACGGAAGTAGAGGTGGAACCGGAGACAGGATGCTGTACGGTTAAAAGGGTCTATGCAGCCCACGATGTGGGCAGGGCGATCAATCTCAAGAACGTAAGGGGGCAGATCTACGGAGGGATAGCAATGGGCGTGGGTTTTGCCCTCATGGAAGAATTTGTGCCGGGGAAGAGCGAATCCTTCGATAATTACTATATGCCTACATCGATGGATATGCCCGATGTAGAGGTCTTTGTCGTTGAGGACCGGGAGCCGACAGGCCCCTTCGGAGCAAAAGGGGTCGGCGAGCCGGCCCTGATCCCCCAGGCGGCAAGCATCGTGAACGCAATCAAGGACGCAACGGGCGTAAGGCCATTCGAATTGCCGTGCCATATAGAGAGGCTGAAGATGCTGCTGGAAAAGGCGAAAGGGTGAGTCGGAGAAGCAGGGAAGATGCAGCCTTGGAGCAACAAAGTGCTGGTAAAACCTTCGTGAGGCGTAAGTCGTAAGGCGTGAGGGGAGAAAGACCGGGTGCCAGCCTATTATTCCCGTTCCCCTGGCGGGAGAGGGTCATAGCAACAAAGTCCCCTCTCCCCTGGCGGGAGAGGGTCAGGGAGAGGGGGAATAGATGAACAACGATAAAGACCTAAGGAGGCGTATATGGGTTCATTAGCGATTAAAAATATCGGGATGGTAATGACAGGCGATATTCAAGGTCCGGTGATCGACGGACCGGTCTCGATCCTGATCGAGAACGGGAAGATCAAGGCGATCGGGAAGGAAGGCATGGACGCGGAAAGGTCGATCGACGCAAAGGGAATGACCGTCTGTCCCGGATTCATCGATTCCCATTCGCACCCCGTGTTCGGCGATTTTACGCCCAGGCAGAACCAGTTGAACTTCATCGACAGCAGCCTCCACGGCGGGGTGACGAGCATGATATCCGCAGGAGAGGTCCATCTGCCGGGCAGGCCCACGGACCCGAAAGGTACGAAGGCCCTCGCGCTGCTCGCTCAGAGATCTTTCGCGAAGCTGAGGCCGGCAGGGGTAAAGGTCTACGGCGGGGCTCTGATCCTTGAAAAAGGGCTTGTGGAGGCCGACTTCAAAGAGCTTGCAGAGGACGGCGTATGGCTCGTAGGCGAGATCGGGCTCGGAAGCGTCAAGGCCGCCAACGAGGCAAAGGAGATGGTAAAATGGGCGAAGAAATATGGGATGAAGGTCCTTATGCATGTAGGGGGCACTTCTGTGCCGGGAAGCTCCACGGTGACCTGCGACGATGTTCTGATAGCGCAGCCGACGGTTGCCTGCCATTTGAACGGAGGCCCCACAAGCATTCCCATCCCCGAGGCGATAAGGGTGATCGAGAAGACCGACTGCGCGATAGAGATCGTCCATTGCGGGAATCCTCTTTCAGCGTTTGAGATCGGACGGTTCATGAAGAACAATAACCTCCTGGGAAGGCTTATTATCGGCAACGATGCGCCTTCCGGCACAGGCGTCATACCTCTCGGTATATGGAGGATGGTGAATTATATCTCGGCGCTTTGCGGCATTCCGGCGGAGGCCGCGGTCTGCCTGGCAACGGGCAACACGAAAAAGGCCTTTGGGCTTTCTCACGGGATAGTACGGGTTGATGACGATGCGGACCTGCAGATCATCGACGCGCCCATGGGATCGGCGGGCAATGACGCAAAGGCAGCAATCGAGTGCGGCGACATCCCGGGGATAGCAATGGTCCTCATTGATGGGGTCGTGAAGACGCAGGTGAGCAGAAACACGCCTCCGCCGGTCCGTAAAACAGTTGCTGGTTGATAGCTGAAAGCGTAAAGGCGTAAAGCGTTAGGTGTCAGGCGATTAAACCCCTTACGCCTTACGACTCACGACTTACGGATGTTCTGCTATGAACTATGAGCTAAAAGGGGTTTGTCATGAAGATCGACGTCGATAAGTGCATAGGGTGCGGGCTCTGCGAAGAGGTGTGCCCGCTTGGCATCGCGGTCGTCAAAAAGAAAAAGGTTGTGATCCGCGACGGCTGCGTAGAATGCAGGACATGCATGAAGGTATGCCCGAAAGACGTTTTCAGCATCGAGGCGAAGGACGACATACCTGTATGCACGGCATGCCCCATCATGTGCCGGATCCCGGAAGGCTCATACGGCGCGTGCATGCGGTACTACAATCAAAAAGGCGAGATCCTCAGAAAGGGAAGGGTGCACACCTACGACGAGATCGTTGACATCATCGGCGCCGGCGAAGACCGGCTTATCGAAAGGCCTTTGCTGACCGGCATCGGTGCGGGGACAACCTATCCCGACTTCAGGCCGTCGCCGTTCATTGTGAGCGGTGTCAGGGATGGCGTGGATATCGTAACCGTTGTCACAGAGGCGCCTCTCAGTTACAGTGGCGTGAAATTGAAAGTTGACACGGACCTCTTCCTGGGAGAAGAGGGCAGGAAGATATTTGTCCGCAGGAAAGGCAAAAGGCATATCGGGCATCTCTGCACAGAAGAATACGGCTCAAAGATCATGTCGCTCGGTGGAGTGAACACCCTCACATCAAAGGACGGGCTTTTCGCAGCGAGGACAATCTTTGACCTTCTCCAGGGAAAAGAGGTGCGGCTCGAGATCGATGATGGCTCCATCGTGGAGCTTGCCCTCGGCAACGCGCCAAAGGTGAACGGCGTCTCAGTGGAAAGGATGCGGGTTGGCTGCGGAAGCGCCACAACTGGCCTTTTCGCGCCCTATATGTTCAATGCTGCAGACGAGGTGGTCGTACTTGATGGCCATATAACCGGCCTTTTCAGCGAGCACCCCTCAGGGAGATATCTCAACAAGGCAAGGTCCGGGATCATGATAAAAGGGCAGAAAAGCACTGATGGACGCTACTTTCTCGAAAAGGGATCAGGGTGGGGAGGGACCACGATAGAAGACCCCCTCGATGCCATTCAGGACATTGACGCAAAAAGGTGTCCCGACGGCACGACGCTGCTCATTACAGAGACCACGGGACAGAGATATGCTTTTTACAGGATGAAAAACGGCCAATTGGAAAAGGGAAGCCCCACACCTGAAGCGATGAAGTTCATAGACGTTCTAAAAGATTCCTGTGAGCAGTCGCGTGTGAGCGCCCTTTTTGCCGCCGGCGTGGGAGGGTCCGCCCGCGCAGGCGTTACAAAAAACCCGATCAAACTGACAAGGGCGGTACACGAGGAGAAGGTGATGGTCACGATCGGCGGAGCGCGGCCGTTTATCTTTCCCGGCGGCGGGATCAATTTCCTCGTCGATGTGGCAAGGATAAAGTACGGAAGCATATATCTTACCCCGACGCCCTCGTTCGTTCTGCCCGTTGAATACACAATGAGGATCGATACCTTTAAGGAGATAGGGGGACATATAGAGGCAATAAGGCCTGTGGAAGAAGCGCTAAAATCAGCTATCAGCGATCAGCCGTCAGCAAAAAAACAGGCTGATGAACTGTGAGCCATTATGTTTATAGAGGTTGGGCCTGCAAGCCTTGTTGTTACCGTTGAAAGAGGTGGCAAAGCATACGACATCGGCAGAAAAAGGATCGAGGACTATCTCGGGGCAATACTGGGAGACATACGGGATTGCCTTCCAGTATTGCGGCAAAAGGCACAGAGGGTACTGAAGGCCGAACACATGCCGGAAGTAGCCGTGAAGATGATAAATGCAGTGAAAAGGGTGGATGAAAAAACGTTAACCCCGATGGCTGCAGTTGCAGGAACCGTGTCGGAGATGGTAAGAGATCTTATCAGGGATGAAGAGACAGACTTTATTGCCGTCAATAACGGCGGCGATATCGCCGTCCACAATAGAAAGGGGCGCGAGATCACGATCGGCATAGGAGATATAAGAACGGGCCGGGCGACGCCGTACGTATTAAAGATCAACGGCCTTGATGATTTTGGGATCGCAACAAGCGGTTTCGGCGGACGCAGCCTCACCCTCGGCCTGGCAGATCTCGTTACCGTCATTGCCGAAAGCGGTGCGGTTGCCGATGCCGCCGCTACATTCCTCTGCAACAGGACGAATGTGGTTACAGACAGGGTTCAGCGAAAGAGGGCATCGGAGGTCGATCCGTCCACCGATATCCCCGATGAGCTTGTTACCGTCAGCATCGCTGATCTCAGCCATGAAGAAAGAGGGCAGGCGCTCGACAAAGGGTTGACGGAAGCGTATCGTTTAAAGAAAGATCATGTCATCTATGATGCTGTGTTCTTGTTAAACAAGAGAATGGTCACCACGATAGCTGGTGATGAATATATAAGGCTGGAGGTGCACAATGGAGGTTAGGAAGATCGTAACGATTACCGAGGATATCTTCATAGAGGGAGAAAAAAAGGCCGCTAAGCCCGTAAGGAAAGCCGCCGCCATCGCTGTTATAAAGAATCCTTACGCCGGTACATACCAGGAAGACCTGACGGCGTTGATCGATTACAGCGAAGAGATAGGGAAGGTGATCTCCGAGCGCGCGGTGGAGGCTCTGGGAAAGGACAGAAAGCCCGAGAGCTACGGGAAGGCGGCCATCGTAGGCGAAAAGGGCGAGCTTGAGCACGCGGCGGCGCTTCTGCATCCGAAACTCGGCACGCCGCTCCGGAGCGCGGTCGGCGGCGGCAAGGCGATCATCCCGTCGGTAAAGAAGATCGGCACGATGGGGGATCCCATCGATATACCCCTTCATTTCAAGGACGCGGCCTTTGTGCGCTCTCATTTTGACGGCATGACCGTATCGGTCGGCGACGCGCCGAAGGCGGATGAGATCCTTCTCGCGGTCGCGGTTACCGACGGCGGAAGGCCAAATGCGCGGGTAGGAGGCCTGAAGAAGGAAGAGGCAAAAGGGGAAGACGGGCTGCGCTGAACCGCGAGAAAATAAAAAGATAAGAAGGCAAGAAAAGCAAAAGTTGCGATATACTGTTGCAACAGAAGTGAAAAACTATTATAATCTCAAACCTTGCCCCCGTAGCTCAGGTGGATAGAGCAATGGATTCCTAATCCATGTGCCGCATGTTCGAGTCATGCCGGGGGCAAATAATTTTATGGAGTTACAAATCACCAGTCTCAGCGCTAGCGACTTTGTTAGCGACTTTAGATTGTTTTCCCTTTGTTACAGTTTCAATATATTTGTCCCTGAGCTTGTTTTCGAGCGCATCTGTGGCTAAAGGTCTTACTGCTTGAACAGACGAAAGGTAGATATCCGTTGTCGTGGCTCGGCCATGTCCAAGTATAGCCTGGATGTCTGTCAAGGGTACACCTTCCCTATCCATAGCGAGCGCAGCGAAGTGTCTGAGGGAGTGAAAAGTAAATTCAAAGACCTTTGCCTTCCTACAAATATTCTTGAGAAACTTACTGCGATAATTGAAAGGTTTTCCAGTTCTTTTATTGAAGAACACATATTCAGACCTGCATTGTACGGCCTCTGCTATTCTCCGTGCGAGAATTTCTCTGAGAGTTGAACCTATATTTATACGTCTGTACCTGACCTGGGAACCCTTCGTCTTTCTGGTGCTGATAGTAATATGTCCAAGATCCAGATTGACGTTAGCGACTGTTAGCGAGTTAATTTCCCCACATCGCGCTGCGGTCAGGGCTAATGTCCACAAGTAGTCCCTTTGCTCCGGCGTACACAGAAACAGGACATCGATGACATCCTTTTCGGGCGGTACATACTTTAGTCGCCGGTCTTCAGGATATTTCTCGATATTCCAAGCTGGGTTAATTTCGACAAATCCCTTTTTAAGACCATGGTTAAAGAGCGCCTTTAGGTAGGCAAGGTATTTGTTCGCTCGCTGAGGCGAGGTTTCTTTTAATATTTTGTCGAGAAAATTTGTGATGTCGTCCCTTGTAATGGTGTTTTTGAGGCCCCATCCCTCATCTCTGGAAAGACGAAGGATAAGTGCCTTGTTGTCACAGAAGTACCAATGATCCCTTTTTTGCTCTAAATCTTTCAGCCGACTCTCGGATAGCTGCGCGAATCCCATACGGGTCGCTGGCATCTTTGCAAGGCTGATTCTCTTTTCGGCTTCTGCGAGCTTTGCCTCGTTCCTGGTGCTGTATCCCCTCTTCGATATGATTACCTGACTCTGATGGCGGAATTTGTAATACCATTTGTTCCTGGCTTTCCATACCGACATTAAGAAGCCTCCGTA
>JAKQBZ010000319.1 GCA_029559435.1 Deltaproteobacteria bacterium
AGAGCTCGGAGGATACCGAGAAAATGTCACAAGAGTATAAAAAGCTCGCCGATGCTGCCAGGAGCCTGCCTGAGAACGTCAAGATCAGGAAACTGTAATACCTATAAAAAACAGCTATCAGCCGTCAGCTATCAGCACACAGCCGTCAATGTCGATTATCAATAATCGAGCGACGAGTATCTGCTCTTCTGCTTCATTATATTCCCCATCCTCCTGAAACCGTGATCGTCGTGCCCGTGATGAAGGACGAGTCGTTGGAGGCGAGGAACGCCGCGACGCGGGCTATCTCTTCGGGCTCGCCGATCCTGCCGAGGATGGTCTGGGCGATGATGGGCTCTTTGTATTTGTCGGGCATCCTGATCATCGGGGGCGTCCGTATGAGCCCGGGCACGATCGCGTTCACCGTCACGCCGTCAGGGCCGCCCTCCCGCGCGAGGGTCTTTGTGAGACCGATAATGCCCGATTTTGCCGTCGCATACGCCACCTCGCCCTTTGCCCCCAGCATTCCGTAGACGGAGCTGATATTGATGATCCTGCCCCACTTTTGTGCGCGCATTGCGGGGAGGAGCCACTTGCTCAGAAGAAAAGGGACGCCGACGTGTATCCCGAGCACGGCGTTGAATTCCTTTTTGCCTGTTTTCGTTGTCACCCCGGGCCTGTCAAACCCCGCGTTGTTGACGAGGATGTCTATATGTACGTCCCGTGTTATTTCTGCGATCAGCTTACTGAGCGGTTCGGTATGGGTGAGGTCGATGATCTCGGCGATGACGTTCCCGTTCTTTGCGGCGATCTTCTCGAGGACCCCCGGCAGGGTCTTTCTGTTCTTGTCGAGGAGGACGAGCCTCGCGCCCCTCTCTGCAAAGACATGGACGCACGCCTCGCCGATGCCCTGCCCTGCGCCCGTTATCAACGCCGTTTTGCCGCTGAGATCCATGTGAGCCCCCTCGCTTCGATCTTGATCAAAACAGGTCTATTGTACCGCAAATGGATTTCTGTTGCAACGCGATACGCGCTGTCCCCTATCTTTTCAGAGCCCACAAAGATGAAATGAAATTATCGACCGGCGGTTACATGCGAAGACCGTCAGACACGGCGGATTCTGCGTATGTCCCTCACCCTGATCCATGGGGATTATCGTTGGATCATCGTTTATGTGCAATGCCCAGCTTTTTCATCTTGCTTCTCAACGTGCTGGGGTTCATGCCCAGCAATTCCGCCGCGCCTCTGGGTCCGTGGACCTTTCCCTTGGTTTCAGCGAGGGTCTGCCGGATATGGTCCGAGACGACTTCATCGAGAGACCGGCGTCCATTTTGCTGTGAGGAGGACCGAGAAAGATCGATATAGGCGGACTGATAAAAGGGAAAAAGGCGGTCAAATATCAGCGGCCCGCCCTTGCTGAGGATCAGCGCCCGTTCGACCACATTTTCCAGTTCGCGTACGTTCCCGGGCCAGTCATAGCGTATAAGGCGATCCATGGTATCACGGCCGAGCGTTGGGGGCATCGGGAGCTTCAGCTCCTTTGATTTTTTCTGAATGAAATAATCGGTCAGCGCGGGGATGTCTGCTTTCCTGCTTCGCAGGGGCGGGATTACAATGGGGAAGACGTTGAGCCGGAACCACAGGTCCTCCCTGAAGCGGTTCTCCCTTACCATCTCTTCAAGGTTGCGATGCGTTGACGCGATGATCCTTATATCCGTCGATATTGATGCCGAACCTCCGACCCTCTGGATCTCTTTGTACTGGATCACGCGGAGCATCCTCACCTGTGCAGCCGGCGGCAACTCCCCGATCTCGTCCAGAAATATTGTCCCATTATGTGCCCGCTCGAAACAGCCGCGTTTTTGGGCTACGGCACCGGTGAACGCACCCTTCTCATGCCCGAAAAGTTCACTATCGAGGAGGGTCTCCGGAATGGCCCCGCAATTCACTTTTATAAACGGACCGTCCTTGCGGGGCGATGAATAATGGATCAGATTGGCAACGACGTCCTTGCCGACACCGGTCTCTCCGCGGAGCAATACAGGGCTGTAGAGAGGGGCTACCTGTTTTATCATATCGATCACGTCCTTTAATCCGGATTCCATACCGATAAGTTCCTCACCGGTCAGACGAAACAACCTCTGGCGCAGGTAGCGATTGTCGTCTTTCAATATTTCCTTACGTCTCAGCACCTCCCCGTGCTCCAGGGCGTTTGACAGGGCGATAGCAAAGGGTTCGTGCAAAAGCGCCAACAGCCTGGCATGTTTCTCAGTATACCTGTTTTGTCCTTCTACCTTCAGGGTGAGGCTTCCAAGCCATTTGCCTCCTCTCTCGAGCCGCAAGACCAGCAGCGACGAGTTGAATGATGCGCCGAGGCGGGGGATCACCTGTTCAGCCACAGGGTCGAGAGCGGGATTATTAATGATCCGCACTGTCACAGGATCGGGGTGGTATTGAGTGACAACCGTCAGTTCCTTTGGATCATCCT
>JAKQBZ010000339.1 GCA_029559435.1 Deltaproteobacteria bacterium
CGGGCATTTTCAGCGAGGTTTTTGGAGAGTTCAACGAACCAGGCCTGTTTTAAAGATCCGTCAGGCGTAAGGCGTGAAAGGGAAAGGCAGCAGAGGGCGAAAGGGCAGAAGGTGAGAAGATAAGAGGGTGAGAAGAGCAGAAAGCAGAATGCAATAACGGGATGAAAAACGGGAAGACAACATCAAGCAACGATTTCTTTGTAGCCTTGGATTTCGTGCTTTTAGTGCACCTTGGAGGATATTATGAACGATAAGTATTACCGGCTGGGCTGCGATATAGGCGGCACATTTACAGACTTTGTCCTGCTCAACGACCAAACAGGAGAGATAATGACCGGCAAGTGCCTTACCACGCCCCAGGACCCTTCCGACGCGGTCGAAGAGGGGATCAGGGCGCTCGAGAAGGCAACGCCTGACTTTGTCGGGAAGCTTGACGAGCTGATACACGGGACAACCCTTGTCATCAACTCCATTATAGAGAGAAAGGGCGCAAGAACGGGGCTTATCACAACAAAAGGCTTCAGGGATGTCCTTGAGATCGGGCGGGAGATACGCTATGCCCCCTATGATATATTTGCCGAATTCCCTAAGCCGCTGGTTCCCAGGAAATACCGCGTAGAGGTGGACGAGAGGATACGGAGCGACGGGAGCGTGCTGAAAGCGCTGGACAGGGAAGAGGCGCAAAGAGCGGTCAGGGCGCTCCTCGATATGGGCATCGAGTCGATCGCCGTCTGCCTTATAAATTCTTTTGAGAACCCCGCCCACGAAAAGATAATAGAAGAGGTTATCGCGCAGGAGGCGCCGCAGGTCTCCGCTTCGGTTTCATACCACGTCCTGCCGCAGATCAAGGAGTATGAGCGGACGAGCACCACGGCGACGAATGCATACGTGAAGCCCCTCACGGGGCGGTACCTTTCAAAGCTGGCGGGAAGGCTCCAGTCGATCGGCTTTAAGGGCAAGCTCTTTATTATGCTTTCAAGCGGAGGGGTCACCTCTGTAGAAACAGCGGCTGAATTTCCCGTCAGGATCATCGAGTCGGGGCCGACAGCGGCAGTGATCGCCGGCCAGTATTACGGCAAGCACTTCAATATACCCGAGATGTTCTGTTTCGATATGGGAGGGACAACCGCGAAGTCCTGCCTTATCCAGAAAGGGGTTGCAGGCGTTGTCCCGACGTTCGAAGTGGGACGGGTGCAGCGATTCATGAAGGGCAGCGGGCTCACGATCCAGGTGCCGGTCGTCGACCTCATGGAGATCGGGGCCGGCGGCGGGAGCATCGCGAAGGTGAGCAAGCTCGGCACCCTTCAGGTCGGACCGGAAAGCTCTGGCGCTGAGCCGGGGCCCATCTGTTACGGGCGTGGAGGAACCGACCCATGCGTGACCGACGCCGACCTTCTGCTCGGCTATCTTGACGAGAACTATTTCCTCGGGGGAACGATGAGGCTTGACAAGGAAGGCGCGCGGCGGGGCATCGAGGAGAAGGTCGCGAATCCCCTCGGGGTATCCTTCATCCATGCCGTCTGGGGAATACATGACCTGATAAATGAAACCATGGCTGCAGCAGCAAAGACGCACATCGCGGAAAAGGGCGGGAACCCGAAGATCGTAACGATTGCTGCTTTTGGAGGGGCAGGGCCTGTCCACGCCTATGGTCTGGCGAAGAAGCTGGGATCGCCCCGCCTGCTTGTGCCTCCCAACGCCGGCGTAGGGTCTGCAATGGGATTTTTCACTGCCCCGCGAGCCTTTGACCTGCTCCGGAGCCACAAGTCCTCCCTTAACAACGTAGCTTTTTCAGCGATAGAGGATATCTTCAGGGGGCTCGAAGCGGATGCAGCGAAGATCCTCAAGAAGGAGGCGGCCGACGATATGATCCACTATGCACGCTCCATAGACATGCGCTTCGTAGGGCAGGGGTCAGAGATGAACATACCGGTATCTGCCGGAGATTTTACAAAGTTCCGGAAAGAAGAGATCAGGAGGCTTTTTGACGATGCCTACGAGAAGCTCTATGGCAGGACCTATCCCGACTCGGAGGTGGAATTCATCAACTTTAAGGTCAGGGCAAGCCTCCCGGAGCGCCTCCTGCAGCTTCCGAAGCTTCGCAAAAAGAAGGGACAGACGATCAAGGCGGCGATCAAGGGGCAGCGCCCCGCGTACTCGCCCGCTGCAAAAGATTTTATTCTCTACACGATATACGACCGCTATAAGCTCTTTCCCGGGGCGAGCTTTCAGGGCCCGGCAATTATCGAGGAGAAAGAGTCTACCTTTATTGTCGGTGAGGATGCGGAGGTTAAGGTGGACGGCTTCGGGTTTCTCTGGGTTGACCTTAAGGAGGTGCAATAATGGGCCGCACATTTGATCCGATCACATTAGAGATCCTGTGGCGAAGACTTATCTCAATCGTTGACGAGGCGGACTCAAGCGTCGCCCGCACGGCATTTTCAAGCCTGCTCAGGGATGCCCACGACTACACCTGCATGTTCACCGACAGGTTCGGCAGGGAACTGGCGCAGGGGACCTTCGCAACGCCTGGGCAGTCGGGGGCGATGGCGCTGGGGATCAAGAACCTTGTGAACAAGTTCCCGCTGGATCATTACAAGGCTGGCGACATATTCATTACGAACGACCCCTGGGCGCTGGCAGGCCACCTTAACGATGTCTGCGTCATGGGCCCGATCTTTTACAAAGACCAGCTTGTGGCCTTTACCGCCTGCGTGTTCCATCACTCCGATATCGGCGGCAGGGTTGCGTCCGACAACCACGACGTCTTCGAGGAAGGGCTGTTCATTCCCCTGGTAAAGCTTTATGACGGGGGCGTCCTCAACGAACCGGTGCTTGACATGATACGGTGGAACGTTCGGACCTCCGACGAGGTCATCGGCGATATCAGGTCGCAGATCGCGGCAAACCACGTATGCGCGGAGAAGATACGCCAGATGCTCAAGGAAAGCGGCCTCGACAACCTCGATGACCTGGCGGACCAGATCATAGGCCTCACTGAAAAAAGCATCAGGGAAGAGATCGGAAAGATCCCCGACGGCACCTATCAAGCCAAAGGGATAATCGAGCAGACAAAGGGTAAAGAGGATATTGTTATCCAGGCATCGGTTAAGGTCGAGGGGAGCGACATCATTGTAGACCTCTCAGGCTCCTCTCCCCAGGTAGACTGGGGCGGCAACGTGGTGTTCAACTTCACCTACGCCTATGTCTTTATGGCAATTAAAAGCATGTTCGCGCCTGACATCCCCAATAACGACGGCTGTGCCAGGCCCATCGTCCTTTCAGCCCCGGAGGGGAGCGTTGTGAACTGTAAGTTCCCTGCCGCCGTTGCCGCCCGGATGCAGATAGGCCACTTCCTGACCGAGATCATTTACCGGGCCGTCTCCGGCGTTCTGCCCGGAAGCGTTATTGCAGGGTCCGGCGGTACGCCTGCGGCAATGAATGTGTTCTACGGGAAGAGGAAGGGCGGAAAGCCATGGCATTCCGTGATCATCCGTGGAGGCGGCATGGGGGCAGGCGCTGCCAATGATGGAAACTACGTCTATATCTTCCCCGCCAACGGCGCCAATACTCCCGTTGAGATATTCGAAAGCGATACCCCGCTTATCGTAGAGAAGAGGGAGCTCATCAGCGATTCCGGCGGCCCCGGCAGGATGAAAGGAGGCCTCGGAAAAAGGGAGATCTTCAGGATACCCGATGACGAGTATGCCCCGATCCCGCCTGTCAACCTCGGAATCCAGGCGGGAAGATACAGCTACCCTGCAGAGGGGCTTTTTGACGGAAAAACAGGCGCCAAGGGCCAGTTCCTTGTCAACGGCGCACAGGGAAACCCCTATGGTTTAACACAGCTGAACCCAGGCGACAGGGTGACCATCGATGCCCCCGGCGGCGGCGGATACGGCAACCCGCTCGAACGAGACCCGGAGCTGGTGGTAAATGACGTGATCGAAGGCTATATCAGCATCGAAAGCGCAAAAAAGGATTACGGCGTGGCCATAGATCCGGTTACCCTTGAGGTACATGAAGCGGAAACGAAGAAGCTGAGAAGCAGATGATGAGAACTGTAAGGTGTAAGAGGAGGAAAACAGATCACGGGATCTGAATAACCAATGACCAATAACCAAGCTCCAATTAATCACCAATACCCAATATTCAATAACCAAACGGAAATATCCTGCGGTTTACATTTGGTGATTCGGTCATTGATTATTGGGTATTAATTGGTGATTGATGTTTGGTTATTGATTCTTGATCCTTCAAACAAGGAGGTATGATGGAGAAGCGATTTGACGCGAAGGTGAAGAACGAGAAGGAGTTGAAGGCGCTGCAGCTCGAGGGTTTACAGTGGACGGTAAACCACGCGTATAACGGATCGGAACACTACAGGAAGAAGCTCGACGAAGCGAAGGTAAAGCCGCAGCAGATCAAGACCCTCGATGATATACGGAGGCTGCCGTTCGCCACGAGCAAGGACCTGCAGGAAGGGTACCCCTTTCCGCTGCGGAGCGTCCCCTTTGAAAAGATAGTGAGGATCCATGCGTCCAGCGGCACTACCGGCAAGAGAAAGGTGCTGTGCTATACGGCAAAGGACGTTGACGACTGGGCGAACATGTTCGCACGCTGCTACGAGTATGCGGGGTGCACGCTCGAGGACAGGATACAGATCGCCGTCGGGTATGGGGTGTGGACGGCGGGGTGGGGCTTTCAGAACGGCTGCGAGCGCTTCGGCGCCATGTCGATCCCCATCGGGCCGGGCAACACGGACATGCAGTGCCAGTTCCTGGAGGATTTCGGGACCACCGCAATGACCTGTACCGCATCCATGGGGCTGCTCATGTCGGAGCTGATCGAGGAACGTGGGCTTCGGGGAAAGATCGCGCTCAAAAAGATGATCTTCGGCTCGGAACGGGCCAGCGACGCGATGCGGCAGAGGATATCCGAGCTTTCAGGCGTCAGCTACGAAGAGCTCTACGATATCCCGGGGATGACGGAGCTCTACGGCCCCGGGACAGGCCTTGACTGCCGCTTTCATAGGGGGATCCACTACTGGGCGGATTACTATATACTGGAGCTCCTTGACCCCGACACGCTTGAACCCGTGAAGGAAGGCGAGGTGGGCGAGATGGTGGTTACGACGCTTCGCAAGGAGGCGGCGCCGCTCATACGCTACCGGACGCGGGACCTCACAAGGATCATGCCCGGCGATTGCCCCTGCGGGAGCATCATGCCGAGGCACGACAGGATCCTGGGCCGGTCCGACGACATGTTCATCTTCAGGGCGGTGAACATCTATCCGAGCCATATCGACCAGATCCTTTCCAATGTCAGGGAGGTGGGGAGCGAATACCAGATCATCCTGTACCGTAAAGAAAAGGGCGGCAAGGACCACATGACCATCAAGGTCGAAAGGACGCAGGGCCTTGCGTCATCCCACGATGGGGACAAGCACATCAGAAAGACCATCGAGAAGGAGGT
>JAKQBZ010000002.1 GCA_029559435.1 Deltaproteobacteria bacterium
TGCCTCTTTTAAGTACCCTCCAAATGTTGTCCCCAGAAACTGTCCAACCCCATGGATCAGGGTAATCAGCCCATAGACAGTGGCCTTCTTTGGCAGCTTCTTGATAAGCCCGGTTTTTACCTTCCGCCTTTTCGTTCTACCCTGGGCGCCGCCTCCCTGATTGTCATCCCCCTGGGCGCTGCGGATATCTGCATGTCCTCTTTCCCTGACGATTGAGGCTGCGGTGTCGCTGAGGTGGATTTTATATTTAACTGCGTCTGAGGCGTAGATGATGGAGTCTTTGCGGATGGCTGCATTGGAGGCGCCACCGAAGGAGCCTTTACAGTTGGTTGCCCTTGACGCGTCACCGAAAGAGCCCTCGCGGGTGCCTGCGTTTGAGGCGTTACCGATCGTGGCGATTGAGTAGCTGCTGAAGAATGCCTCGTTGCCGGAAGCGTTTGGGATGTTGCCGCTGGGGACCGCGTTCTCTGCCGTACGATCGATGGAGTTTGCGTTCTTTGTGCCGAGGCCGACGTTGTTGGCGCTTGTTGCGTTCCCAGCGAAGCCACCGGTGGAGGCTGCGTCCTCGTTTGCAGGGATGGCCTCGCCTGCTTAACGGCAGGAGCAACTGAAGTATTTTTTGCTATGTCGTTCCTTCTTGCCGATACATCGGCAAAGCGGGCGGATGCAGAAGGCTTCGCCTGTTCTGTTGTTTTGAGAGCACGCTCTTGCCCTATTGCGCCCTTTGTCTCCTGGCGGGCAACCGGGGCCGCAGGCGCCTTATTCACTGCGCCGATCCTTTGTGATTCTGTCCTTACATAGCGCGTGGACGTTAGCTGTCCTGTCGTGGACGGAACCTCATTTCCCCTAGGCGTTCCTCGCTGTAATGACGTTCTTGAAGATTGCGTCGGAGGCCGCGATATCCTTTGCACAGCCTGGCTCCCTGTTGCAGGATTCTCCTTCCTCGGTCCAGCCGGGGCATTATATGTTCTCTGCGGCATGCCAGCCCTTCTTTCATCTGTTCGCTTCAACTGGTTTGATGTTCCCGATTCCAGGCTGGCAATCCTTGCCGGCGGCTGCTTCGCTTTCGGTATATCTTTAACGACAGGCATAAGCGTTGCTTTCTCCGGCCTGATCTCCGGAGCAGCCATGATCTTTCTTTCTTTTAGAAAGAGATTTTCCTTCGGGGTCGGCTTTACCTGTCTGCCGGCCACAAATGTGTCCCTGTGCACAGCGGTGATTGCGTTGTTGACGTGTATGTTCTTATATGCGGGCCGGTTGACCGTAATGTTCTGCACTGTCACATTCTTTATATTGACGCTGTAGGGACCGTAGTAGCCGCGGCCGTAGTAGACCTCTCGCGGGGCGAGGGGCACCCACGAGACGCATGTTGGGGTGTGGACCCATCCAACATATCCCGGGCCCCAGTATGCAAACCCTCTGCGCGGGGGCACCCAGCACCATCCGCGCGCTTTAATAAATGCCCACCTGCCGTAATGATACGGCACCCATCCCCACGGCTCGTAGGAGATCCACACATAATCGCCGCGCATCCAGACCCACCGGCCGACCCTGTAGGGAGACCATTCCTGCACGACCATGACGGTCGGCGTCCAGACATAGCCGTATTCCTGCTCGTATACCCACTTGCCGTTTTTATTGAGGTCATAAGAATATGATTTAAGCTCATCGGGAAGATATGCAGTTGTGTTCACCAATTCAGGCCTGGCGAATTCACGATCCCTCTGCTTGTTCCACTGCTCCCATTCGTCGGCCTGGAGAAGCTTCGCGAGGACCGGGTATTGGGCGTCTTTCTTCAGGGCCATCCTTTCTCCCGCGCCGATCCTCATCTGCCCTGTGCCGCGGTCTGCGTACAGCTCGCCTTGCAAGACAGAGGCGGCCGTATCTTCATTCTCCGCCACGTCGATCCTGAAGGCAGAGTTCGTGCGTGCGATAAAAGATGCCGCCGGGGTCTCCAGAATCACAGCGTTCCCCTTTTCAACGACCACATTCCCATATAAGCGCCCTTCGCCCAGGTAGAGCCTCGCCTGGTTGTCCCCTGGCGCGGGCATCTCCAAAAAGGTGTTCCTGTCAAGCCTGACGATCGTACCGTTTCTTAAAAAAAGCTCAGCCCTCCCGTTATCAGGAACCCATATCTGATCGCTGTCTGATAAGGGCATATTGATCGACGCCGGCAGCCACTCGTTGGCATCCACTGTTTTTACCTGTACATCCCCTTCCAGGTATCTCAGGTAAATATTTCCAGGATCAGCAGCATATCCCTGCAGAGGAAGTGCGATTGCGCATACCATACAAAACAAAGCCGCCAAATGTTTCATTGTATCGCCTCCTTTACACGTCCTGCATACCTTTGTAAAAGCAATATGCATGCCAGCGCCCTATCGATCTAATACATCGAATATAAAAGGTTTTTTACACCCCGCCCTTTGCTGTAGTACAAAATTGTCGAAATAAGGCCTGTCTCATCGACAATTTTGTCTATGCAAATAAATCCTAAATCCGAATATCTAAGCACTAAACAAATGCAAATGTTCAAAATCCAAATTCAAAACGTGCCGAAGCCATTTGTTTGAAGCATTTGATATTTGGATTTCGATATTACGTAGAAAATAGTCTATCCCGGTCATATAACGAGAGCATGGTATAGGGATATCCTGGAGCAAACCGTCGTGAGGCGAGGAAGCTCGGTCTTTTGCGAAGCAAAAGTTCCGAAGCCGAACGGGAGCGAATGGAGCCGCAGGAGCGGAATGAGCGTGTTTG
>JAKQBZ010000013.1 GCA_029559435.1 Deltaproteobacteria bacterium
TGCCCACAGGCATGAAGACCGGGGTCTCAATGTCCCCGTGGCCCGTCCTGAGAAGGCCCTGCCTCGCGCTCCCCTCTTCGTTTATGATCTCCATCATCTTCATAATCAAAACAGCTTTCAGCTGACAGCCGTCAGCTTACAGCAATATACCCGTAAGGCGTGAATCGTAAGTCGTAAGGGGTTAAATCGCCTAACGACTTACGTCTAACGATTTACGAGATTCTTCTTCACCTTTCACATTTCACCTTTTCCCATCTACTCATCTTCGCATCTTCGCATCTACACAATAAGCATCGAATCGCCGTAGCTGTAAAACCTGTAGCCCTTTTCTATGGCCTCCCGGTAGCACCTCATCAGAGGCTCACGCCCGGCAAAGGCTGAAGCAAGGAGCAGGGGCGTCGACCGCGGAAGGTGGAAGTTGGTTATCAAGGCATCAACAAATCTGAACCGGTACCCCGGGTATATGAAAAGTTCCGTCCGGCCTGCAAGGCGCGCGTTGCCGTTTCCCGGGCATACCGTCTCGACAGTCCTCACCGAACTTGTCCCGCAGGCCACTACCCTCCTTCCCGATTCTTTTGCCTCTTTAATGCATGCCCTTATCTCTTCGCTCACCTGATAATATTCGCTGTGCATCCTGTGCGCTTCTACATCGGTCTCTTTTACCAGGAGGAAGGTCCCTGTGCCGATATGCAGGGTGACCTTCACTATGCTGACGCCTTTCTGTTCTAGCTCCCCGACCAATCCTTCGGTAAAATGGAAGCCTGCCGTAGGAGCTGCAATGGATCCCATGTGTTCGGCGTATACCGTCTGGTACCTTTCAAAATCGATCGAATCATCCTCCCCGTTCCGCCTGATATAGTGCGGAAGGGGCATCTTCCCGTAGCGCCTGACGATATCGTAGCTGTCTCCGTCGTAATCGAACCGGATGGACCACCCGTTCTCCTCTGCCTCCAGCCTTGCAGAGTGCTCGCCGACGGCGACACGGAGCCCTTCCGGCACTCTCTTGACGCCTTTCACAAGGCAGCGCCAGCCGGCCCTGTCGATCCTCTCGACGAGGAGAACGTCGACCTTTCCCCCAGTCTCTTTCACGGCTTTCAGCCTTGCCGGAAAGACCTTGCTGTCATTCAGGACAAGGACATCCCCTTCGCGGAAGTATTCCGGAATGTCCCTGAAAAAGCGGTGCTCGGTGGCTCCCTTCTGCCTGTCGAAGACGAGAAGGCGCGAAGCAGCCCTCTCCCCTGCAGGGGACTGCGCAATATATTCCTTCGGCAGGATATAATCAAATTCTCTGACGTCCATGCTGTCTTAATTCCCCGGGGCCTTCTGCCCGATCTCACGTAAGCCTAATTTTATAACAGATTGTCAATGTATAAGCAAATTAAATAGTTATCTCGATCACTTCATGATAAAGGTCATAACCAGCGCAAAGACGGCATACGTCTCAGGCATCGCACCGGATACCATGGCGTTTGCCAGTGTGTTCTTGCCCTCCAGGATGCTCCTGATCCCCGCTGCGCACACCACCCCCTGATACCAGGCGCTGAAAAACATGGTAAATCCGAACACCGCTGCCTTTCCTGCAACGGCCACAGGGTCTGTGTCAAAGCTTCCCATATTGGCAAAGAGGCAGACGATGGAATAGATCCCCTGCGTGGAAGGCATCAGCGCTACGGCAATATTCTTGAAATAATTCTCCTGGCCCCCTCCGAGCAGTGCTGAAAAGGCGATACCGAGGCCTATAGCCGAGCCTGCAAGGCCGAGGGAGAGGCT
>JAKQBZ010000345.1 GCA_029559435.1 Deltaproteobacteria bacterium
CCCATGGAAGGCCGACGGACTGGCCATTGGAGTCAAGGAGCCCATCCTTCAACTGGTTGTCAAGGTCGGACGACGAGGCGTTAACGATCCGTTTTGGTTTTACGCCCGCCTCGGCAATGATCATCGGCCAATAGGTGGCCGGTGTTCCGCCTATAGGCCCGGTGCCGACCGACTTACCGTTGAGGTCTTTAATGCTCTTAACGCCGCTCTTTTTCAACGCGTACATCTGGAAATAGGTTGTATACATGGGGAAGATGGCGCGAATGTTCTGGTGCTTCTTGCCTTTTGCCCATCCCGTTCCGGTCCAGCCTTCGTATGCGGGAGCCGCTGTAACCATGCCGAAATCGAGCTGCTTGATATTGACGAGCTGGGTGTTATGAACGGGGCCGCCTGTCGATTCGATGGAGGCAGGGATCCCGAGCTTTTCACCCATGACCTTGGCGGGGCCGCCTGCCCAGACATAGTAAACGCCGCCGATAGGGGCAGCGCCGATGGTGACGCCCTTTGTCGGCCAGCCCTTTTTCTGCTGCGCGTCCGAGAAGGAAACGATACCAAGAATAAAGACAATGGACACAAAGATAATCAATACCTTCTTCATAATAATACCCCCTCTGATTGTAATAATTTACTTATTCTATTACACAGCCTTGCAAAAATATTGTCAACAAAAAACTATTTACGGGGCTCATGTCGCCCACTTTTGTGAGGATCAAGGATCCAGCATCGAGTATCCAGCATCCGGTTCGCCATGAGCCGCCTTTCTCCACTCTCAATTACATGGATGCGAGGATATTCCGGAGGCCGGCAACGGACTCGCGGGTGAAGGTCTTGTCGCGGAAGTAGATCTCTTCAAAGGACCTGACAAAGGTGGAGGCCTGTTCGCGAAGCCTCTCATCGTCTACCCGCGATACAAATTCCTCAAGTCCCTGCGATGCTTCCTTGCGATAGCCGTGCTTCTCCATCTTTTGCAGGAAGGCAGAGAGAAGTTTCTTTTCCCGGGATTGCCGCGGCATGATGAGCAGCCGGACAACGATGATCATCCCGGCGATCGACAGGGCTATGATGAGGTATTTTGAGAGGCCGTCCTTATCAAATTTTAATCGCAGCGACGGCTTCTTTATTCCTGTCCTGACCTTCCGGATGAAGGAGATCTGTTTTTCAAGGTTGTAGTTGATGATAAAGGCATACCAGTAGTAGTTAACCGTATCCAGGAATATCCTTGCCTTGAGCAGCGAGCCGCCCTCAAGCGGTAAGGCAAAGTTTTCCATGGATGCAGGCGTAGGGTCATACCTGAACCAGCCTTTCTGAGGGACAAACGCCTCTACCCAGACATGGGCATTTTTTTGCGGAATGAGGTAGTACTGCCCAACGTCGTTGTAGTAGCCCCCCCTGTATCCTCCGATAACCCGTGAGGGAATGCCCGCGATGCGGAGCATGACGGCGAAGGTCGACGCAAAGTACTCGCAGTTGCCATATTTGCTGTCAAAAAGAAACGTCTCAAGCGGGTTTTTTGAGAGAGGGAGATTTTGCAGGGAATATTTGAACTCCCCGTCGTGCAGCAATGAGTAGAGCGACCATATCTTTTCAGGCCCCTCTTTGCCGCGGATTGTGGTATTGACAAGGTCGACGATCCTGGACGAGATATTTTCGGGGACCTGCAGATACCTCTCTTCATCGATGTTCTCATCTTCGATAATGTCGCCAATAATGGAAAGGACCTCGTACCTCATCCTCCTGTCTATGTATATTGACGAAGAATAGCTGAGATCGTCGTATTTTTTCACGTACCGGGTAGATATGAATACGGGCTTGTCGAGACCAAAAAGATAAACATTTTGATAAGGCTCAAGGTAGATCATCTGCCTGATGCGCCTGCCCTCTATCTTTGTTGTTCTTGTATTCGGTACGAAAAGGCGTTTCTCAAAGCTTCTCCACGAGGTCCCGTCGAAGTAGTCGAGGGCGATGCCCCTCCAGTAAAGGACGCTTTCCTCGACCTTTTCCATGTTGGCCCTGAATACGATGCTCGCATCCTCCTGAATACTTGAGACCTCGCCGAGCCTTACCCGATCGGTGAACCCTGTTTTTGCCCTGTCGGGCCTGTTAAGAAAATCGAGAAGCGGGTACTGGGTACGGGGCAGAATAACAAACATCACCACCGAAAGCGGGATGGCCAGGAGAGGTATCCAGAGGCATTTTGCCACCAGCTTTGCCATCGACCCCTTCGAAAATTCCAATGAGCTGTCCTGGGCGTAGTAGGTGAGCAGGACAAATGCAACGGAGAGGAGAAAGACGAGGATGAGAAAATAGACAACAAAGTCCATGCCCAACGTCATAAGCCCGAGGCCCGACAGAAGGAACAGGGCGATGGCGTATATCTGCATATAGTCGCGTACCTGTTTTTTTTCGAGAAACTTGATCCCGAGCAGCACAAGGAGGGCTTCGAGCGTCTGCGTTATGAGCTCGCTTGAATCAAACTTATAGAAAAAGAAGAGGATAACTAAGACAGAGAAGGCGGTAAGCGCCCGTCGCGGTATATAATAGTTTTTTCTGTATTCAAAGTATATTGAGGCAAGGAACATGGAAATGAAGAAGGCAGAGTATGCGCCATGGATGTGTTCGTAGATCCCTACGAACGCCATGATGCCGATGAGGTAAGAAATGGCGTTCACGGCATGCCCTATTTTGACCTGCTGAATGTTTTTCAAAATCATGCCGCAGCGCCCCCGGAGCTCATAGAGGTTGAGCCTTTCTGCGCGCTGCCGTCGTAAAGCGCAAGCTCTTTGAGCATGCTGATCTTATGCGCATAGGAGATGTCGGGCTCATAAAGCCTGCCGTTTATCTTTAGCCCGATGGGTATGTTCTTTTTTAGCAGCTGGACGATCGAATAGGCGATGCACGATATCTTTTCTTCCGTATCGTTGATGGCGACCTTCTCGAAATCTATGACCACCGGCTGGTACGTGAGGGTCGACAGCTCTTTTGTCTTTAGCTTTCCCGTTTTTGCCGTTGCCTTCCAGTGGATATATTTGAGCGGGTCTCCGTGGACATATTCCCTTATCGAGACAATGTCAGATTCAAAGCCGATCTTGTCTGACGCCTTTTCCCCTTTTATCTTTTTATCTTTTACGTAGAGCGTATAGAGTTCGCAGCGCTTCAGTTCAGGGAAGACGATTATATCGATATTGTCCTCCAGCTGACGAAAGCGGGTAAAAAAATTAAACGGGAATACTGAATTGATCAGGGAGCCTTTCAGCCGGTAGATCCCCCGCCCCGGGAAGGAGATATTGATATACCTCGTTGTTTCGCTTTTTATATCGGTAAAAGGGAAAAGGGCCTCGAAGATGTCCGTTTTGAGGCGTATGAGGAAGGCCGGCAGAAACCTTTTTTTGTTTTTGATCGTCACCTTTACGGGGAACTTGTTGCGCGCGTATATCTCCTGTGGAAAATTGATATCCAGTTCGATCTTTGAAAGGTTGTTCTTGCCGAATATGCCGGAAATGCTCATAAAGGCCAGCAGCGCCGATACGATCATGTAGATGAGGTTGTTGCCGGTGTTTGCTGCGGCAAGGCCGAGAAATATTGTGAGGAGGATATAAAGAAATCCTGCCTTGGATATCTTTATTACAGGGGGGCCGGTATTCCGTCTACTAAAGATTTTATGATCTCCCGTTTGTTAAGGTTTTCGTACTCTTCCTTGAATATGACCCTGTGCGGGATAGTGTACTCTGCCAGCTCCTTGATATCCTCGGGGATCACGAAATCTCTTCCACGGAAATAGGCGTTCGTTTTGGCGGTGTTCGTGATCGTCAGGGCGCCTCTTGTCGAGAGGCCTGTTGCAAGGTACCCGTTGCCCCTTGTTGCCTGTATGATCGACAGCGTATAATCAAGGATCTTGTCGGATATGTAGACCTTTTTGACGATCTCTTCCTGTATGTCCATCACCTCTTCGTGGTCCATCACGGGCTCAATAAGATAGATCTCTTCCCGCCTGCTCCCGATCTTGAGGATCTCTTTTTCCGCATCCCTCGAAGGATAGCCGATGCTGATCTTCATCATGAACCTGTCGAGCTGGGATTCGGGGAGCGGAAAAGTGCCGAACTGTTCGGCAGGGTTCTGTGTTGCGATAACGCAGAAGAGCTTTGGAAGCTTGTAGGTCTTTCCTTCGATGGTGACCTGTTTTTCTTCCATGGCTTCGAGCAATGCGCTCTGCGTCTTCGGCGTTGCCCGGTTGATCTCGTCGCAGAGTACGATGTTGTTGAAGATAGGGCCGGGATGAAATTCAAACTCACCGGAGCTTTTATTGTAGATAGAGAGGCCGGTGATATCGGTGGGGAGGAGATCGCTGGTGCACTGGATCCTGCCGAAGCTTAACCCAAGGGACTTTGCAATCCCGATCGCAAGGGTTGTTTTTCCGAGGCCGGGCAGGTCTTCTATCAGGAGGTGCCCCTTGGAAAAGAAAGATATGAGCGAAAGGGCGAGCGCCCTTTCTTTGCCTTGCAGGTAGTCTGAAAGAGATTGCGTTATATACTCTATCTTGTTGATCTCTTTTTCCATGTCATCCCTTGCGTATTGTTTCATAATAGTAACACATTTACGAGGCAAACGCCTTTGAAACCATCACGTTTGACAATAAGCATATTTTCGTATTCAATTATGTATGTCTATAATACCGGAATTCCCGAATTTCAAGGGCATCGAGCTCCGGGACCGGGAATTTCTCCATGATATGCTGTGGCGTTATAAGCCGCAGGCTTCTGAGTATACCTTCACAAACCTTTTTATCTGGCGATCACATTACGGGTTTGAGTGGTCTGTATACAGGGACTGGCTGCTTGTCTCATGCAGGGAGAACGACAATGATGTGTGCGGGTTTGGGCCGGTAGGCCCGCCGTCGAGGAAAGATGCAACGCTTATGTTTCTCGATTGGATGAAGGAGCGAAACGGGCAAAGAGAAGCCAGGATAGAGCGGGCCGACTCTGTGCTTGTTGCGGAGCTTGAGGGCGCCGGGGGTGTTGTGTGCGAGCCTGCGCGTGATCATTTCGACTACGTTTACCTGAGGGAGGAGCTGGTCCGGCTGGCAGGGAACAGGTACCGTTCCAAGCGGAATCGTATAAACCAGCTGCTTCGATCTCACGGTATCTCTTACAGCGTTTTGGAGGAAAAGCACCTTACAGAATGCCTTGAGCTTCAGGATAAATGGTGCATGGAAAAGCGCTGCGACGAGGATATGGACCTCCTCGGTGAATGGGAAGCGGTGAAGGAGATACTGGTCAATTTCCACGGCCTGAAGCTGCATGGCGGCGTCATTGAAGTGGGGGGAAGGGTAGGGGCGTTTACGATAGGCGAGCTGCTGAACCCGGAGGCTGCCGTGGTGCATATTGAAAAGGCGGACCCTGAAATACCCGGCCTCTATCCAGCCATTAACCAGCAGTTCTGCGAAAGGTCATGGCAGGATATACCCTATATCAACAGGGAGCAGGACCTGGGAATACCAGGCCTTCGCGTGGCCAAGCTTTCTTACTATCCCCACCATTTTGTCGAGAAATACTCTATCAGGCTGATATAGAAAGGTGAAAGGT
>JAKQBZ010000063.1 GCA_029559435.1 Deltaproteobacteria bacterium
GGTCACCTCCACATGTTTGAGAAGCTGGTAAGGCCCTTCGCCGAAGGCCTTGCCTCCATTGTCAAGCCAAACCTTATACGCTACCTTCATAGTAACCCAGCCCTTGCGTTATTTCCACTCAAGTATAGCGCACTATTGAAAAATATTGCAAAAAATATAACTTGATACTCGCTGCTGGATACCGGATGCTTGATGGAAAAAATATAGAAGTTCTGATTTAGGATTTGCCCTGCCCTACTCCTTGTCCCCGATGAGGGGCAGCACCTTCTCGATCTTGAAATAAACGAGAAACCGTTTCTCATTCTTCTGGTCTTCGGGCACGGCATAGCTTTTTCTCCACCTGATCGCGTTGATCTTCTCGGGGTCTGACTCTTCCTTGATCCTCGCGAGGTAGAGCCGCTTGCCGACGAATTTTTCTCCCGACTCCATGAAAAGATACGCAGCATAGGGATTTGACCGGAGGTTTTTGTGGGTCAGTTTGTCGGTCATGATGTAGGCAATGGTCTCCTCATCGATGAAATGGGGCCGCGAATAGACCGCCACATCGACCTTGCCGTCAGCATCAGATGTCGCAAGCACGCCGCGCCCCGTTGTATTCTCAAAATACTCGCTGAGCTTCATGTTCCCCTCCTTCATGGTATCGTTATCAATTACCCCCCTGCCGGCAGCAGGATCTCTTCAAGCGGATTTGATAAGTATAGCAAAGTTTCAGGCATGGTGATAGTATAAATCATCCCATGATACCGAAGAGAACATCCGTGAGACATGAGAGGGTAAGCCTGCTCAGAGAGGGCAAGGAGATGCCGGGGGCCGTGGCTTACTGGATGAGCCGTGACCAGCGGGTAGACGACAACTGGGCGCTTATCTTTGCGCAGGATCTCGCCATGGAAAGAAGGTCCCCGCTTGCCGTCGTCTTCTGCCTCGCGCCGCAATTCCTGGAGGCAACGGCAAGGCATTATGACTTTATGATCATGGGCCTGAAGGAGGTGGAACAAAGGCTGGGTGCGCTGAAAATCCCTTTCTTTGCCATAGCGGGAGAACCGGGAAGCGCCATCCCCCGCTTTGTCGCAACGAATCGCGTAGCCTGTCTTGTGACAGATTTCGATCCTCTTCGCATCAAGCGGCAATGGAAAGAGCTGATCGCCGGAAAGATCGGCATCCCCTTCTACGAAGTAGACTCCCACAATATCGTTCCCTGCCGGACAGCCTCGCCTAAACAGGAATTCGGCGCCTATACGATACGGAAAAAGATACAGAGGCTTCTCCCCGAGTTCCTGGAAGATCTGCCAGGACCAAAGATACACCCCTGGCAGCAGGGAGCATCGCAGATAGGAACGGACTGGAAAAAACTCTCCGGCGCACCGCGTGCCGGCCGGACCGTAAAGGCTGTGGATTGGATCATGCCCGGAGAAAAGGCTGCCGGGAAGGCGCTCAGGCGCTTTATTGAGAAAAAGATAGGCGCCTATGATGCCGGCAGAAACGACCCGTCGAAAGATTGCCAGTCCAACCTCTCCCCATACCTCCACTTCGGCCACTTATCGGCTCAGCGCACAGCCCTCGAAGTGATAAAGAAAGTTCCTGATGTCCCGATGCGGTCGTCTTTCCTCGAAGAGTTGATCGTCCGGCGGGAGCTCTCTGACAATTTTTGTTTTTACAATCCCTGCTATGACAGCTTTGAGGGATTTCCCGGGTGGGCAAAGACAACGCTCGACAACCACAGGCAGGACAAAAGGGCCTACAGGTACAGCGTGGGAGAATTTGAAGAGGGCAGGACCCACGACGACCTATGGAACGCCGCCCAGATGGAAATGGTTACAAGGGGGAAGATGCACGGTTATATGCGGATGTACTGGGCAAAGAAGATCCTCGAATGGTCAGTGTCTCCCGAAGAGGCGATGGAGACGGCAATATATTTGAACAACCGCTACGAGCTCGACGGGAGGGACCCGAACGGATACGCCGGCATAGCCTGGAGCATAGGGGGCGTACACGACAGGGCGTGGGGCGAGCGGAATATTTTTGGCAAAATCAGGTACATGAGCTATAATGGATGCAGATCAAAATTCGACATCAGGCGCTATATTGAGAACGTCAGCGCTATGAAGAAAGAAAAGGGTTGATCGTTACGCCGGAGAGAAAACAATGAAACAGAAAGAGACCATACCAAGCACGACAAAAAAGGGCTCCGTGTCGGTTCCGGACAGGCTGCGGGAGCTCGACAGGACGGAAGACTTTGCCGTCCTCGCAACCGATGATCAAGGAATGCCCTATGCGTCCCTTGTCTCCTTTGCCCTCACGCCGGATCTAAAACAGGTCATCTTCGCAACGCCAAGGGGTACACGCAAATACAAAAATATTGTAAGCTCCCGGAACGCAGCCCTCCTCGTTGACAGCCGCTCGCGGAAGAAAAAGGGCCTCATGGAGACGGAGGCCGTAACAATCATCGGAAATGGAAGCCCCGTGAGGAAGGGAAGGATGTGGGATGGGCTGGCAGCGATGTTCACAAAGAAACACCCTGACCTGGAAGAGTTTATCTACTCTCCTTCAACGGCGCTTATCGTTATTGACATTATTCGGTGCATCCATGTGAGCCGGTTTCAAATGGTCTCTGTCTGGGACTGCACATAAACAAAGGAGCATATCATGTGGAACTGGAAGCTTATCTACGAGGACGGGGAGATAGCCTCATACTGCGACCTTGACAAGGTCATCGATACGGAAGGCGGCGAGGACGGCATCTTCGCCTCAATGGAGTGCTACCGGCAGCTCCCCCCGAGGTTCGCCGTTTGGGCCTCTCTGACATTGAAAAAGAAAGAGGCGGTAAAAAGATATAAAGAGCAGAGAAAAGAGGCGGGGTTGCCGGTTAAGGGCTACCAGCAGTACCGCTATACCCTATGCCTCATAGAGATAGACGCGGAAAAAAAACGATACAGGGTCATCCCCGCAACGGACTATGATTCAGCAGACAACGAGCTTGGAGAATCGTCCATCCTCAACGACAGGGACGAGCCGCTCGTGGAAGGATTAAAGGCGGAGTGGGCATCGATCAATTCCAAAAAAACCCACACTATGATACCGGAAATCTTCAAAAGGTTCCTCGTTCAGCCTGGCTGACAGGGCATGGTCCGGGAGAAGCGAAGCGACATCGGTGCGGCGTTGACAACACCATACATATCGGGTAAGATAGGGACATGATTGAGCGGTATACATTGCAAAGAATGGCAAAGGTGTGGACCGACGAGAACAGGTTCAGCAAATGGCTCGACATAGAGGTCCTGATCTGCGAAGCATACGGGGAGCTTTCTCTCATCCCGGCGGAAGACCTGAAAACGATCAAAGAAAGGGCGCGTTTCGACGTCGGAAAGATCCTTGAGATCGAAAAGAGGACGAAGCACGATGTCGTCGCATTTATAGAGTGCGTATCAGAATACGTCGGACCGTCCTCCAAATACATCCACATGGGGGCCACGTCGTCAGACATCCTCGACACGTCCTTTGCGTGCCTTTTAAAAGAGGCATCCGATATATTGGTCGAAGACATTACGGCTCTTATGGATGTGCTGAAAGAAAAGGCATACCAGCACAAGATGACCCCTGCCATCGGCAGGACCCACGGCATACACGCGGAGCCTGTTACGTTCGGCCTCAAGATAGCGCACTTCTACGATGAGATGAGGAGAAACCTCGAGCGCATGAAGGCTGCCCGTGAACGGGTATCGTACGGCAAGATATCGGGGGCGGTCGGCACCTATGCACACGTGCCGCCCTTTGTCGAAGAATATGTCTGCAGGAAGCTGGGCCTGAAAGCGGCGCCCATATCATCGCAGATCATACCCCGCGACTACCACGCGGAATTCTTCACCACGCTTGCCCTCATAGGCTCATCGATCGAAAGGATGGCGATGGAGATACGGAGCCTCCAGAGGACAGAGGTCGGCGAGGCCGAGGAATTCTTTTCAAAAGGCCAGACCGGCTCTTCGGCGATGCCTCACAAGAGAAATCCCATCGCCTCGGAGAACCTCTGCGGGCTTGCCCGCCTCCTTCATGGGTACGCCCTGTCCTCCATGGAAAACATCCCGCTCTGGCATGAGCGCGACATCAGCCACTCCTCTGTCGAACGCGTTATAGCGCCGGATGCGACGATCGCCCTCGATTACATGTTCGAGAGGGTAAAAAACCTCTTTAAGAACCTCATCGTCTATCCTGAGAAGATGCTCGGGAACATGAACATCTCGAAGGGGCTCTACCATTCCGAGGCGATCCTCCTCGCAATTATCCGGAAAGGGCTGACGAGGCAGGAGGCCTACAAGCTCACCCAGAAGGTCGCCATGCACTGCTACGAGAACAAGCTCGACTTCGCCGCAGAGCTCAAAAAGGACCCCGATATCGGGAAATACTTAAGCAGCGAGGAGATACAGGCGACCTGCAGCAACGACCATTATTTCAGGCATGTCGATAGGATATTCGAGAGGGTATTTGGATAGTCGGGACCACGGCATAGCGCAGAGCGCAGGCCTTTAAATAACCAATCACCAATAACCAAGCTCCAATTAATCACCAATACCCAATATTTCAATAACCAAACAAAAGCCGGCGCTATTGTTTCCCGTTTGGGTATTCGGTCATTGGTTATTAATTGGTTATTGGTGTTTGGTTATTGGCTATTCTCGTCATGAGCTATTCTTTGCATTCCTTCGCTGCATTGACGTACTTCAGCCGCAGATCGTAGAGCACGCCTTCGATAAGGCGCTCTTCGTCTTCGCTCAGGTTCCCCTTTGTCTTTTCTTTGAGTATCTCAATGATGTTGATGGTCTGTTTTGCGATGGGGAGGTTGACGCACTGTTCGTTTTTTAACGGGTCAGGCAATTCCCCAAGGCTCACAATAGCAGAAGTGGAGAGCGAAAGAAGGAAGGTGGTAAAAGTCAATTCAGGAAAAAATTCCTCGCTGGCAATCTTTTTTTCGTTTTCCATCGTTACCCCCTAAAGAAGTGTGTCAAGCTTGACAGGCAGGAAAAACATACTGTCGCTTCGCTTTACCTGGTACAGGATATAATTCCGCTGGAGCCCTTCGATCATGAAGGTGTTGAAGTTGGCGGTATCGGCGATCTTATTGTTGTTGATTTTAACGATCGCATCGCCTATGCGCAGGCCCGCCTTCTCGCCAAGGCCGCCGCTGTAGACCTTGGTCACAACAACTCCTTCCTTGTCTTTCAGCTTGTATTTTAATTTCGGGTACCCCCGTATATCGGAAATCCTGATGCCGCAAAGGCTTTCATCGACGGGCACAGGCGTATAGTGTTGAATATCTTCAAGGTCAACGCTTACAAGGTATGGTTTTGACCCCCGCAGCATCTTAAGCTGGATGGTATTCTTCCCCTTCACGCTCCGTATGATGCTCTGCAGCTTCATGCCCTCACGTATCTTTTTTTTATTCAGCTCAACGATCCTGTCGCCCACGCGGATGCCGTTCTTCTCTGCGGGGCTTTTCGGGATTACCCCGTTGACATAAAGGAAGGCGCTCTTTTCATCCTTTCTTTTCTCCATAAAAAGCCCGAGGATAGGTCTCCGGGAAGAGCTCTCTAGGAATTCGGAGAGCATGTTCATCACATCGTCTATCGGGATCGCAAAGCCTATGCCTTTTGCCTCGCTGTATATTGCGGTGACGATCCCAAGGGGGTTCCCCTCGGCGTCAAGGAGAAGACCTCCGCTGTTGCCCGGATTGATGGAGGCATCGGTCTGTATAAGGTTTGCATATACCCTGTTCTCTATTCTCAGGTTTCTGCCCAGGAAGCTCACGACGCCCACGGTAACGGAGCTCGAAAGGCCGTACGGATTGCCTATGACGACCACCTTTTCTCCGACCTTTATGTCCTTTGTCTTGGAGATCTTAATGTAGGGGAAGTCGACCGTGTCCGAGATCTTGAGGAGCGCTATGTCGTACTCGGGGTCGCTGCCGAGCACATAGGCGTTGTATTCCTTTCCGTTGATAAACTTCACGCGTATGTTGATCGCCCTGGCAATAAGATGCTCGTTGGTGACGATAATGCCCTTGGGGTCG
Organism: Deltaproteobacteria bacterium; assembly: GCA_029559435.1. GTDB lineage: Bacteria > Desulfobacterota > Syntrophorhabdia > Syntrophorhabdales > Syntrophorhabdaceae > UBA5609. The sequence continues at coordinate 6,059 of JAKQBZ010000063.1, forward strand.
AGCACGACCCCTGAGCCGATATTTTCAGAGATCTCCTCTACTTCCTCTTCGCCTGAAAAATATTTTCTGAAAAACGACGGCCTCTTTTCTTCTCCTGTTGACTTTGTAAGTTCGTCGGTTTTGATATTCACGATAGACTTGCTCGCCGTCTCAACGACTTCAACAATTTTGTCTTCTTTTGACAGCGACGGCGCCGGAAAGAACAGCAGTAACAACGAAATAAAAAGAAAAATTATTGATGCCAACAAAAAGTTAGAACAATTTTTTGCGAACTGGATAGAATAGCGGGTCAGTACCAATCTTCCTTAATCCTTTTTTTGTTCTTCAAGGCCTTTTTTACCGAGTCGAGGATGATGTTCGCTATCTCCTCTTTGCTCAGCAGGGGCACCTGCTTCGCCTTGCCTGATTTCTCTATGATCATGACCTCGTTGTTGTCTGAGCCAAAACCAATACCGGCCTTCGCTACATCGTTGGCAACGATGATGTCCAGGTTCTTCTTCTTAAGCTTCTCTTTTGCGTTATCAAGCAGATTTTCCGTTTCCGCCGCAAAGCCGACGATGATCCTCTGCTCTTTTACCTTTCCCAATTCACCTATTATATCAGGATTTTTTTCAAGCTCCAGCGTCATATAGTTGCTGTCGCCTTTCTTTTTTATCTTCTGGCAGTTCTCTTCCCTGCACCTGAAGTCGGCAACTGCCGCCGTCATTATAACGACGCCGGCTTTTTTATAATGCTCCATAACGGCATCCCGCATCTGACATGCGGTGGTAACATGGACAATATCAATATCGTTTCTCGGGAACTCTATTGTGGCCGGGCCCGTGATAAGCGTAACATCGGCGCCCCTTCTCTTCGCCATTTTCGCCACTGCATATCCCATTTTTCCCGAGGACCTGTTCGTAATACAGCGAACAGGGTCGATGAATTCCATGGTCGGGCCTGCCGTTACCAGCACAGTTTCCTCTGTAAGGTCTTTGCTGGTAAAGATATCTTCCATTCTCTCGAGTATCTCTTCTATGGCGGGCAGCCTTCCCTTTCCTTCGGTGCCGCAGGCAAGGTCTCCGCTTGCCGGTTCCATAAACTCATAGCCGGCGTCCTTCAGCTTCTCGATATTCGCCTGCACCATCTTGCTGCTCCACATCTTCGTGTTCATCGAAGGGACAAAAAACACGGGGACGGTCGTCGCCATCACCATGGTAGAGAGAAAATCATCGGCAATGCCGTTTGCTACCTTTCCGATCATATTTGCGGTGGCCGGCACTATGACAAGCTGGTCCGCTATGTCGGAGAGGGTAATATGCCCTATCTTGGAACCGGCAAACAGCTCAAACATCTTATGGATCACGGGGTTGCCGGATATCGTCTGAAATGTAAGCGGCGTGACGAATTCCATCGCATTCTTCGTCATCACAACGTGAACGTTCGCCCCTTTTTTCGTAAGCTGCCTTACCAGGTCGGCGGTCTTGTAGGCTGCTATGCCCCCGGTAATGCCCACTATGATCTCTTTATCCTTCAACATGGAAAATTGTTTTTCTACGGCCTGCAGTGTCATATGTTGAGCCCCAGAGTCCTTATAAGCCTCGTAAAGAGGTTTGCCTTCGGCACAAATACCGGTGAAACGATATCGACCTTTCCTATGGTATCATTATCCAGCTTTATCAACAGCTCGCCGAGCTTCTGCCCTTCCCTGATCTCGCCCTTCACCTTATCCGGGAGGACGATCTCCTTTTTTACATTGGCCTTTTTGTCAACGGGGACAGGGTAAAGAAAATCACGGTCAGCCACCCCTTTCATCTTCCGGTACTTGCCATCCGGAAGCATGATGTCCTTGTCGACCAGCTCGCCCTTCTTGACAACGTTCAACATTTTATACTGTGCAAATGCCTTTTTCAACTTTTCCGCGGCGATATTGTCCCGTATCTTTCCCGTCGGGCTGCCCATGACCACGACAATGAACCGAAGGTCGCCGCGTTTTGCCGTTGCTGCGATGCAGAATCCGGCTTCGCGGTAATAGCCCGTTTTTAGTCCGTCTGTGCCTGGAAATTTTACAAGAAGCTTGTTCGTATTCGTCAAGGTAAATTTGCCGTCCCTGAAAGAATCCGATTTGATAGCCGTCCATTCGAGGAGCTTGGGGTATTTAAGGAGTTCGCGGGCAAGGGTCGCAAGGTCGCTGCATGAGGTAAGATCCTCTTTTTCGTCTTTTGATGGCGGCAGCCCATGCACGGAATGGAATTCCGTGTCGGCGAGATTAAGGGCCTTCGCCTTTTCGTTCATCATGGCGATGAACTCTTCCTTGCTGCCTGCGATAAATTGAGCGATTGCATAAGCCGCATCATTCCCCGAGGCGACCATCATGGCCTTCATCATGTCCTCCAGGGAGAAGGTCTCGCCCTCCTTAAGGTAGACCTGGCTCCCCCCTATCCTGGCGGCCTCCTTCGATGCCGGGACCATATCCGTCAGCTTCACCTTCCCCTTCGCGAGCTTCTCCATGACAATGCAGGCGACCATCAGCTTCGTAATGCTCGCCGGGGGACGCTTCTGGTGAATGTTCTCTCCTTCCAGCACCTTCCCCGTAGCGGCCTCCATCACGATGTATGCCTTGTAGGGCTCCTGGTCGGATTTTATCTTTGCCGCCTGGGGCCTCCTCTTTGTGGCCTTTGCCTTCCTGGAAGCTGCCGGCGCGGCATCGGCAATGCCGGCCCATAAAAACAACGCCAGCGCAATGATGATCCATTTTTTTACAACCATCATCAGGAACCCTTAACCTTGTCCATAAAAACCTTCATAATATCTATGGGTATAGGAAAGACGATCGTTGAATTCTTCTCTGTAGAGATCTCGATGAGCGTCTGGAGGTAACGCAGCTGGAGCGCCATCGGATTTTTGGACAGTATGTCCGAGGCCTCGGCAAGCTTCGTTGACGCCTGGTATTCACCTTCTGCGCCGATGATCTTTGCCCTTCTTTCCCGCTCTGCCTCTGCCTGCCGTGCGATCGCCCTCTGCATCTCCTGCGGGAGGTCAACGTTCTTCACCTCAACATTAGACACCTTAATGCCCCACGGCTCCGTATGGAGATCGAGGATCTCCTGCAGCCTGTCGTTTATCTGTTCCCTGTGGGACAGCAGGTCGTCAAGCTCCGCCTGGCCCAGGACGCTGCGGAGGGTGGTTTGCGAAAGCTGGCTCGTTGCGTAGAGGTAGTTCTCCACATCGATGATCGCCTTGAGGGAATCGACAACCCTGAAGTAGACTACGGCATTTACCTTGATCGATACGTTGTCCCGAGTGATCACGTCCTGCGGGGGGACATCGAGGACAACGGTCCTGAGGCTCACCTTTACCATCCTGTCTACAATAGGGATAAGGATGATGAGGCCCGGCCCCTTTGGATTGCCAAGCACCCTTCCAAGCCTGAAGATAACGCCGCGCTCATACTCGTTGAGTATCTTTATGGCGCTTGCAAGAAAAAAGATAACGATTATTATTACAAATAAATATGCAGGCAGTATGCTCATATCTTACCCTCCTTTTTCCGTACTATCACTACAAGTTTCTCGACGCCGGTCACAACGACCTCTTCTCCTTCTTCGATGCGCTCATCGCTTCTGGCCTGCCAGATCTCCCCGTGGAGGGACACCTTGCCTTTATCGAAAACTGCGGTTCTCGCAAATCCCGTCTCCCCGATAAGCCCTTCCGTGCCGGTTTTTACTTTTGACAATTGTGCCCTCACGGCATAGGAAAGGATGCCAAAGATGAAAATTGCCGATACGGCTGCCACGGCAAGTATCGCCTTCCACGATATAGAGAGGACGCTGGAAGGAAGGTCGATAAGCATGATAGAGCCTATCACAATTGATATGACGCCCGCAATGCCCAGCAGCCCGTGGCTTATGATCTTCACCTCCAGAACGAAGAATATCACGCCGAGAAAGATCAGCGCAAGCCCGGCGAAGCTGATCGGTATTGCCTGGAACGCGTAAAGCGCGAGGATTATCGATATGCCGCCTATGACGCCGGGGAATATTGCGCCAGGGCTGTATATCTCGAAGAGTATCCCGTATATGCCTATCATCATAAGGATATAGGCTACATTGGGGTCGGTGAGGTAGGAAAGGAACCTGTACTTCATCGGCATTTCAATTTCAACCCTCGTGGCGCTTTTTGTCTTCAGCGTCACCCGCGCACCCCTCACCTCTACTGTTTTCCCGTCTATCTTCGCGAGCAGCTCATCGACATTGTCGGCCATAACGTCGATAACGCGCTTTTCAAGGGCGTCTTTGGCGGTTATTGAGGAGCTTTCCCTTACGGCCTTCGCCGCCCATTCCACGTTCCTGCCTTTTTTCATCGCGATGCTGCGGGCGTATGCCTCTGCATCCTGGACGGCCTTTTTGACAACCTCTTTCTCCACCTTCTCTTTCCCTATGGTCACAGGATGTGCCGCGCCTACGTTGGTGCCCGGCGCCATAGCCGCTATGTGCGAAGAAAGGAGTATGATGGCCCCCGCAGAGGCTGCCCTGGCCCCTGAAGGATACACGTAGACGATGACAGGCACGCTGGCATCCATGATGTTCTTGATAATATCCCTCATGGAGGTGTCAAGCCCTCCCGGCGTATCAAGGAGGATAAGGAGCGCTTCACCGCCCTTTGCGCTGCATTTCTCGATAGACTCCTTTATAAACCCCGCAACGGGGGGCCCGATAACACCGTTGATCGTGATTGTACAAAGGTCTTTTGCAAAAAGATTGGGGACAAAAACAGACAGGATAAAAAAGGACCCTATAAGTATGGCGGAATAAAATCTTTTCATTTCAGCGGAAACTTTTCCTTAAGCCTTTTTTCAACCGCCGGGGGGACAAGGTCCCGGACGCATCCGCCAAAACTCGCTACTTCCTTGATCGTCCTCGAGCTCAGGAAAAAATAATCCTTGCTTGTCATCATAAAGATCGTGTCCATTTCCTTATTAAGGTTCCTGTTCATGGACGCCATCTGAAACTCGTATTCGAAATCGCTCATAGCCCGCAGTCCCCTTAACACGCAGCGCGCGTCGACCTTCTTCACGTAGTCAACGAGCAATCCGCCAAAGGTGTCTATGATAACACGTTCGTCGTGATCGATCGCAAGCCCTATAAGCTCCATCCTCTCACCGACGCTGAAAAGGGCATTTTTCTCAATATTGCTGGCAACGGCAATAATGATCTTGTCAAAGAGCTCCAGCCCGCGCATCAGGATATCCAGGTGGCCGAAGGTAATGGGATCAAAAGAACCAGGGTATACCGCTATCTTTTGTTTCATCGATGACTCCCTCTGTAAATTCCAACGGGCAAGCCCGCGGTAATGTTCATTCTCACGCTTAACGCAAACGACGGAAGCGTTCGCCTATGTTTTCAAGTCGCGATTGCCGGTTCAAGTATCGTGATGACCGTATCGCCATATTTCCTTGTTGCAACATCGGTACACCACTCCCTGCACAAAGGATCCAACGCCTCTCTTTTTGAATACTCCAGGAGAATTGTGGCGTTTCGGCTATATACTGCATGGGCCTTCAACAACCTCATCGTTTCCTCGATATATCCTTTTTCGTAAGGAGGGTCCATAAAGATAATGTCAAAACCGGACCTTTTTCCGTACAGAAAAGGGATTGCATATCTTACATCCATACAAAGTACTTGGCAATATTTATTTATCGACAGCAAAGCCGCGTTATTCCTCAACAGGCCGGCCATTTCTCCGGAGCTTTCAACGCATGTCGCCTCTTTTGCCCCCCTGCTTATTGCTTCGATAGAAAATGAGCCCGATCCTGCATAGAGGTCAAGCACCCTCTTCCCCTTTACGTCGCCGATAAGGTTGAACGCTGCCTCCCTTACCTTTGAAGAGGTATACCGCGCGACGCTTCCGTCGAGCGTCGCGATCTTTCTCCCCTTCAAATAGCCGCCCGTTATCCTCAGCTGGTTCATAATTTCAATAATCGAATGGAGGCGGCACGATCATGCCCCCCTCACCCTGACCCTCTCCCGCAAAGGGGAGAGGGAACAGCGTCACCCCGCGACAAGCTGCGGGGAATCATCCGGATTGAATATTGGTTATTGAATATTATCTGGAGCTTGGTTATTGGTGTTTGGTTATTCATCTTTGCCACGCTTACTGAAAAAGTTTCTTTGCCGTTTCTGCGATCCTCTCCAATCCCTTTATCTCGTATGGGGAAAGGTAGAGAAGCATGATATTTTTCTCGCTGTACATAGCCTGGATCAGCTGAATATAGCGCTCCTGCATCTTTCTGCGCACCTTGTGGAATTCACAATCTTCATCTTTTACAACATTATTGATAATGATGTTTTCAACGGTCAGGCTGTTCTCTTCAAGCTCCTTTATCATCCTCTCCGTCAATCTTACGCCGAGGGCCTCCGGTATGGTCACTACGAGGTACTTTACCGCCTCCCTGTTTCTTATAAAGGCTACGATCCGCTCGGCCAGCGCCTCCCAGCTTGCAATGATCTCCAGCAGCGTCCTTTTGGAATCCCCGAGCTTAATCGTGTTCTTCAGCTTTTCAAAGTGGCTGTAGATATTCATGTAAAATTTCGTCGCCGCCTCCATGTGGGCGAGAAACAGCTCGGGCAGCTTTAAAAGCCTCAGCGTGTGCCCTGCGGGCGCCGTGTCCCATACGACAACATCATAGGCGTTGCCCTCCACGAGCTCCATGATGAAATTCAGCATGTATTCCTCTTCTATGCCCGGCGCAGATCCGATGTAATCAACAAAATCGTAATCGACGCTGGCGAACGAAGAAACCACCTCATATATCTCCGGGCCAAACCTCTCTTTCCACCGTTTAAGAACAATTTCAGACGAGACCTCCAGGCCATACAGTTCGTACCGGTCGACCACTTTCCTTTCTCTATCGCCGACATCGACTTCAAAGATATCGGACAAGGACGGCGTTGGGTCGCTGGAGATGGCCAGTACGCGCTTTCCATCCATGGCCAATTTGAGGGCTATCGAGGCGGCGCACGTCGTTTTTCCCACTCCGCCTTTGCCCCCCACCATGACAAGCTTTACGCCGGCCCCGGCTATGTTGACAAGTCCCATAATGCTGCACTCTTCCAATATGATACCACTTAACGTGCTGAAAAGCACTTGATAGGTCAATAAGCGGCTCATGGCAAACCCGATACCCGATACTGGATACTGGATACTGGATACTCAAACAATAAAACATAAGACGCATTACTATCTCGAAATATGATATACGGTCCACATGAAAGAGCCCGACTTAGTTGGTTGCTCATCTTATCTCCGTTGTCCGGGTATTTCGTGCTTGACAACATTTACAATATGGGCATATCATTAATATCTAAGCCCTATTAAACGAACAGGAGGTGTGTCATGGTGAGGCGTTCAGCAATGAAGAGGGGTATTGTTTTTTTCATCGCTATACAGATATTGTTCCCCCTCCATATTTTTGCCCAGTCTGTGGGTAAATTTACCGAGGTAAGGGGAAATGTCTCCCTCACAAGGGCCAAGGCAACCAGCACGCCAAAGGCTGAGGATGCAATACAGATCAAAGACCTCATATCGACAGGCGAAAGGTCGCGGGCAAAGCTGCTGCTCGGCGATGACAGCCTTCTCAGCGTAGGGCAGAAGTCGAAGCTTGAAATAACAAGATTTCTGGTAGAGCGCAATAAGCGCACCAGCATCCTCTCTCTCAGGACCGGCACAATGTATACCAAGGTTGCAAGAAGGTTTGAGCAGGATTCCACGTTTGAGGTCCATGCGCCCATGGCTGTTGCAGGGGTAAGGGGAACGGAATTCCTCACCGTAATATCTGAGAATCCGGGCGCGACATTCTACGCCTTGACGGAAGCCATCACGGTAGTTAACCCTGCCTTCCCCGCACAGATCGTGACCGTTACGGCAGGGCAGTTCACCACCGTTGCCCTCGGTGCAATACCTGCAATACCTGCCGCCTTTACGCCTGCGATGATCCAGGGCATAATGGGGCAGCTTGGCGTTGCGATGCCGGCTACCGGGGCAGGTGCAGGAGCAGGGGCAGGAGCTGCAGGCGCACAGACCGCAGGAGGTACGGCTGCGGCAGGTACGACGGCAGGTACGGCAACCGCTGCAGGCGTTGGCGCCGGGACCGTTGCAGGGGTAGCGGCCGGTGCGGCGGCGGTAGCAGCCGGCGTGGCAGCCGCATCAAGCAGCAGCTCAAGCGACACCCCAACCGTACACCATTAAAATAAACCTTCTGAAATAATTCATTAAGGCCGGGAGAAACCTCCCGGCCTTAATAGTTCCTGCTCCACGTGCGAAGAAGATCGCAGCAAAGTCTAAATCCTAAATCCGAATATCTAAATCCGAAACAAATACGAATATTCAAAATTCAAAATATAAACAATATGAACTTGTTTAGAACATTTGATATTTGAATTTAGATGTTACGTAGAAAATAGCCTACCCACGGGCATATAATGAGAGCATGGCGCCGGGATATCCCGGAGCAAACCGTCGTGAAGCGAGGAAGCTCGGCCATATGATTCCCTCCCCCTCTCCCTGACCCTCTCCCGCGAGGGGAGAGGGGACATTGTTGCTGTGACCTTCTGCCGCAAGGAGGGAGGGGATAATGCTGCTGTGACCTTCTGCCGCAAGGAGGGAGGGGATAATGCTGCCCCGAAGCGCTGCTTCAGGGGACCTATTGATGGAGCGTGTTTGGAAATGGGAATCCACAGCGAGTTCACGAGCGAGAAAGGGAGTCTCTTCGGGCTTCGCTCGAAGAGGGGGCGACGCAAGCCCCTGGAATAGCAGTCCCGACGACATGCTCATCCTTATGGAGGAAGGCCCCGGATACATCAATTTCATTCTTCGAGGGTGCCGTGCGAAGCGCGGCGTGGGCAATTGTTTAGGATTTGGTGTTTAGGATTTCAATACTACAGGAAAAGACGGTACGCCGGGCGTAAGGTCCATGCCCTGAATGCTGATGCAGGGGTTTGGAACCTCAGCGCTTGGCCGCTATGTCCCAAGACCCCTGCGTTTTCTTCTATACGATGAGCTAATACCCGTACGGCGCCATCACGCCAATGAAGCGAGGTTCGCGTCCGTACTGGCTGCCGCTTGCTATGTCGGTGCTATGCTCGAAAGCTCCTTCTTGAAGGACCAGTAATATACTGCCCCTATAAAGATGAACCCCCCGACGATGTTGCCGATGGTAACCGGGATAAGGTTCCAGCCGATAAACTGCCCCCAGGTTACATTCGCGCCCGCCATGATGCCCGCGGGAATAAAATACATGTTGGCAACGCTGTGCTCAAAGCCAGAAGAAACGAACGCCATGATCGGGAACCAGATACCGAAGAACTTGCCGATCATGCTTTTCGATGCAAAGGCTAAAAGAATGGCAGCGTTCACCAGAAGGTTGCAGGCAATGCCCTTCATAAACGCCGACCAGAGCCCCATGCCCCCGACCGCCATGTACGGCAAGGTCTTCGCCTCTGCGATGGCGATCGCGTTTTGACCGAATACCGTTAGCTCCGGGCCGCCGCCTTTGCTGAAGGGCCCTACGGACATAAGATAGGCCCAGAAAATCGAGCCGATAAAGTTCCCGATATAGACAGAACCAGGCGTTCAAAACTTTGCCCCATGTTGTCTTTTTCTGGAATACCGCCATTGGGATGAGCATCGTGTCGCCGGTGAAAAGAGACATGCCGGTGAGAACGATCGCGATCAAGCCTACAGGGAAGACAGACCCCGAAATCAGCGACTTGATGCCCGGCACCGTAGTCCCCGTCGAGCAGACTGTTGCAAGCGCCCCCCCTACCGCGATGAAAAGCCCTGCCATGAATGCCCTTACAAGGTAGTTGCCCGGCGTCAGATTTGCCTTGTACTTGCCTGCGTCACCTGCTAGTTGAACAATCTCTACGGGTTTGTTTGCCATTGTTCCTCCTTATAGTAAAAATATATAAGTTGCCCATGTCGAACTATAAAACCCTCTTTGGTTCCGCTGCATCGATGTTTTATTGAGCGATCTTTTCAATCCTGCATGAACAGACCTTATATTCAGGGATCTTGCATGCCGGGTCAAGGGCATCGATGGTCAGCACATTTGCGGCCGCCTCGTAAAAATGGAAAGGCATAAAAAGGACATTCGGCTTTGGCTTATTCGTTATCTTTGCCTTGATCCTTATGCTCCCCCTCCTCGAAGAGATCGATATGACCTCGTTATCGGCAATGTTGTAATTGCTCGCATCGTTGGGGTTGATCTGGACGAACCCTTCCGGCACAAGCTCGTCGAGTATCCTGGAGTTTCGTGTCATGGTCCCTGTGTGAAAATGCTCAAGTATACGGCCCGTTGTCAATATCATCGGATATTCAGCATCTGTACCTTCTGCGGGCGGGGTATAATCGATCGCAGTAAAAAGCCCAAGGCCGCGGGAAAATCTGTCTTTATGCAGATACTGGGTTCCCGGATGGTCCGTTGTGGGGCATGGCCATTGTATAAGCTCTTTCTCTATCCTTCCATAGGTGATCCCTGCATATGATGGTGTCACGGTCCTCAGCTCTTCGAAGATATCTTCAGGTTTCGCGTAATCCCATTTTGCCCCCATGCGTTTCGCTATCTCCGCTATAATCCACCAATCGTCCCGCGCTTCACCGTGCGGGGGGAGTACCTGGTGCATCGGCTGTACCCTTCTTTCAGTATTCGATACGGTTCCCTGCTTCTCGAGAAATGCACAGGAAGGGAGCACCACATCGGCGTACTGTGCCGTTTCAGTAAGGAAGATGTCCTGCACAACCAGGAATTCAAGCGCCTCAAGCGCCTCTATGATATGGTGCTGGTTCGGGTCAGACATGACCGGGTTTTCGCCCATCCCGTAGACTGCCTTTAACTGTCCTCCAATGGCCGCGTTGAACATCTCAACGATCGTCAGCCCGGGCTTGGCCGAGAGCCCGTTCACGCCCCATGCCTTTTCAAACTTTGCCTTGTTCTCCTCGTTCGCCACGGGTTGATATGCCGGGTATGATACGGGGAGCGCGCCCATATCACATGCGCCCTGCACATTGTTCTGGCCCCGAAGCGGGTTTACCCCGCCGCCGGGGACCCCCATATTGCCAAGGAGCATCTGGAGGTTTGCCGTTGACTTGACGTTATTCACCCCGGACACAAACTGAGTGATGCCCATTGAGTAATAAAGCGCCATCGGCTTCAATTCTGCCATGAGCCGGGCCGCCTTCGGAATGTCTTCCGGGTTATTCAGCCCGCAGATCTCTGCCACATATTCAGGGGTATATTTTTCAAGGGTCTTGGCAAGCTCCTGAAAGCCTTCGGTCCTTGTCTCGACGAACGCCTTGTCATAGAGGCCTTCTTTTATAAGGATGTGCATAAAGCCATTGAGTATCGCTATGTTCGTGCCCGGCTTGATCTGGAAATAATAATCGGCGTACCGTGAAAGCTCTATCTCTCTTGGGTCTACAACGATCAGTTTTTTGCCGTTATTAATGACGGCATTTTTGATCATCGACCCCATGACAGGGTGGTTCTCGGTGGTATTTGACCCTATAACAAAGAAGCCTGCGCTTAAGGGAATCTCCCGTATGGAATTTGTCATTGCCCCTGAGCCGAACACAGCCGCCAGACCGGCGACGGTTGAGCTGTGTCAGAGACGGGCGCAGTGATCGACGTTATTCGTTCCGATCACCGCGCGCATAAATTTCTGCATCAGGTAGTTCTCTTCGTTGGTGCACTTTGCCGAAGACAGCGCGGCTATCGAATCGGGACCATATTTTTCTTTTATCCCGGCAAACTTGGCGGCAACAAGATCGAGCGCCTCGTCCCAGGTTGCCTCCTCGAAGGCGCCGTTCCGCTTGATCAGGGGCTTTGACAATCTCTTCGGGCTCTGCACAAAATCAAAACCGAACCTCCCCTTCACGCAGAGGTGGCCGTTGTTGGGCCCTTCGTAATTGCCAAGCGCCTTAACCAGCATGCCTTCCCTGTTCTTGTAGAAATCGACCTTGCAGCCTACTCCGCAATAGATGCATATGCTCGACTCTTTTGTCAATTCCCAGTTGGCGCCCCTGCCGAGTACCGTCTGGTATGTGAGGGCGCCCGTGGGACACACCTGAACGCACTGGCCGCACATAACGCAATTTGACTCACCGATCTTTTGATCATCATCGGCAATAAGCCGGGTTTCAAAACCCCGTTCTGAAAAACCCCATACATTCGATACCTGTATCTCCCTGCAGGTCTTGACACAACGCTGACAGAGTATGCATCTGTACTCGTTCCTTTTAATGCCACGGCTCGATTCATTATCAACGGTCCGCTCTCTTTTCGGCTCTTCTTTTTTCGACTCCTGCACCCCGTAGCGCTTCACAAGGCTCTGGAGCTCGCAGTCACCGTCTGCATCACAATAAAGGCAGTTGTGGTCGCCATCGGAGAGAAGCAATTCCAGGATCCATTTCCGCATGCTCACAATATCTTCATCCTCTGTAACCACGGTCATACCGTTTATGGCAGGCTCCACGCAGGCAGGCCTGAGCATGCGGTTGTTTACCCTGACGAGGCAGATACGGCAGGCACCCGTTTTGCTCACACTCGGGTGGTAACAGAGAGAAGGGATATTGATCCCGTTCTCCCGTGCGACCTCAATGATGGTTTGTCCCAGTTTTCCTTTTACTTCACGTCCATCAATCAACAAAGTAATCTCTTCCATATTTTTACTCCTTGGACCGTAAATGATATTTTTATGACAGTTTCACTGGCAACTCTGTTCGACGGGGACCAATTAAACGCCCCCCACAGACAACTATGTGCCACAGTATTGTGATTGTTTTATAACGGATTGGGAATGATTTCAACAAAAAATAATCAATACATCGCAGGCTGTGCACTTTATCTTTGCAAAATCAGGGCAAATCATCTATAATCTACATTCGATATTGGTTTTTTTACTTCATGATTTTAACACTTTGGGAAACGCTTGCATATTTTCTATACATGTCTGTCAACATCCGGCGATGACTTCTGTCATCTACGGGATATTTTGCCTGAAAAAATGTCTCCGTTTCCATTCCAGGCGCCATATCGTATAAAGCTGAGGGCGGCGAGGATTCGATCATGACTTTGCGGGAGATTCAGGCATATATTGGCGCAGAGATCCTCTGCGGTGAAGGTCAGCTTGACAGGGAGGTGCATGAGGCCTTCGCATGCGACCTGATCAGCGAGATGCTGGCATCTGCCAGCTCCCATATGCTGCTCATCACATCCCTTACCAACGCACACGTGATCCACACCGCCGAGGTTATCGATGCCCTGGGGGTGATATTTGTAGGCGGCAGAAGGCCCGCCGAGGATGTCATCGAAATCGTGAAAAAGAACAGCAGCATCCCGCTCCTTACCACAAAGTGCCAGATGTTTGATTGCTGCGGCCTTCTTTTTGCGAAAGGGGTCCAGGCTGACAGGAAGGACCCTCTGTAACCGGAAAACCTGCATGGTAGACACCTTTCAATTTACCCCCAAGATCAACCTCGAGTTCGCAATCGGAGAAAAAGACTTCTTCGTGGCCGGAGAGTCTGCCTCGCGGGTCAAAAAGACCCTGCAGCAACTGGGGATGGAACAGGAGGCCATTAAAAGGATCGCCGTCATCATATACGAAGCGGCAATGAACGTTGCGATCCATGCAAGCCACGGCATGCTCAGGGTGTTTATCAGTCCTGAGGCGATCACCATTGAAACCGAGGATGCCGGCGAAGGGATCCCTGATGTTGACCTCGCCATGAGGGAAGGCTATTCAACCGCCACACATGAGATATGCGAGATGGGGTTTGGGGCCGGGATGGGGCTGCCAAACATCAAACATTGTGCCGATGACCTGAAGATAGAAAGCAAGGTGGGGGCTGGAACCCTGTTGCAGGCAACAGTGTATTTTACGAACAGGTAGGAAAGCATCAAGGCAGGTGCGGATGCCTCAATATTTTCAATCGGTTGTACTTGAATTGAAAAAATACATCTTTTACGGGAGGAACCATGAAGGTCGGTGAATTGGCGTCAGCTCTTGGTCTGGAAGTTCTAACAGGCAACGTTAACCTTGACCGTGAAATACAATCAGGCTACACCTCTGACCTTCTATCTGATGTGATCGCAAATATCGAAGAAAATTCGGTTTGGATAACGATCCAGAGGCACATCAACATCCTCGGCGTTGCCAAGCTGAAAGATATAGCTGCCATCCTCATACCTCGCAACCTCCAGCTTGATCAGGAAGTCATTGATAAGGCGCGTACTGAGTCCGTAGCGATCCTGAGGGGCGTACTTTCTGCATTTGAGCTTTCCGGGCTTCTCTACAACGCGCTGAAAAGGGGCTGACCAGGTTGAAAAGCTTTTCCTGCGATCTGCATATCCATTCAACGCTATCGCCATGCGGGGACCTCGAAATGTCCCCGAGGAATATCGTTAAAAAGGCAAGTGAGGTCGGGCTCGGCATCATCGCGATCACCGACCACAATATGACCGAAAACTCCTTTTATGCCCATGAACTTGGGGAAAAATCGGGCATCCTTGTCCTTTTCGGCATGGAGCTGCAGACCGAGGAAGAGGTGCACGTGCTCGCCATCTTCGATTCCTTTGAAACGGCATTTCTGCTTCAAAAGACTGTCTACGACCTTCTGCCGCCCGTTAAGAACGATCCCGACTTTTTCGGCGACCAGGTCGTCGTTGACGGGAACGACCAGATCGTACGGTTCGAGGACCGCCTGCTCCTCAACTCCGCGCAGATCTCAATAGCCGCGGCCGTTTCATGGATCAAGTCTCATGGCGGCCTCGCCATCCCCTGCCATATTGACAGCCCGACCTTCAGCATTATCAGCCAGCTCGGATATGTGCCTGACGGGGTTCCCTTTGATGCCCTTGAGATACGCGACATAAAAAACGCCCATGCGCTCGCGCCGCTTATCCTTCAAAAACACGCCCCTTTTGTAACGTTCTCTGACGCCCATTATCTACAGGATATCGGGCGGAGGGCAACCCGCCTCGACCTCGACGAGCCAAGCTGCAAGGAAATAGAAAGGGCATTGAAGATACTGGGAGATAATGACGGCAGCCTTCCCGGAGCACATCAGCAAAGGAGGAAGGAAACGTTATGATGGATGAGATCGCCTCTCATATCATGGATATCGTGGCCAATTCCCTCACTGCACGGGCAAAGAACATAAGCGTGGTTATAGAAAAATGTGTTGACGGCCCGCTCCTTATCCTTGACATAAAGGATGACGGGGTGGGCATGGACAATGAAATGGCAATGAAGGTTCAGGACCCCTTTTTCTCAACAAAAACAGGGAGAAAGGTTGGCCTTGGCATACCCCTGCTGAAGGGTACAGCGGAAACAACAGGCGGCGCCTTTTCCCTGGCGAGCGAGCCGGGCAGGGGGACGCAAATCCGCGCCACTTTCGATGCCGGGCACCCCGATCTTCCTCCGCTGGGCAATCTTAAAGATACGATCCTGGTACTGGCAGTGGGCAACCCGGAAGTAAATTTTTTGTTCAGGTATAAGAATAGCGTCAAGGAATTCATTCTCGACACGGCGGAGGTTAAAGACCTCCTAGGCGGCGTGCCCATAAACCATCCGGAAGTGATAAGCTTTTTAAGCAAATATCTTGACGAACATCTATAAATTCGGATAGATTATCTTAGTTGTAAAGGAGGGTTGTACATGAACTTAGAAGAGCTCAAAAAAATACGCGAAAAGGCACAAAAAGATGTGGAGCTAAGGCAGAAACAGGCAAGGATCAGGGTGGTGGTCGGCATGGGGACAAGCGGCATCGCCTCAGGGGCCAGGGAAGTGCTGAAAACGTTCGTTGAAGAGATCGGAAAGAGAAACCTCACCGACGTCGTCGTCACCCAGACCGGCGAGAAAGGGCTTGCCTCCCGGGAACCGATGGTTGAAGTCTTTGAGGAAGGCAAACCTGTTGTCATCTACGGCACCATGGACCCTGAAAAATCGAAGAGGGTCGTCGTGGAACATATTGTGAACGGCAAACCCGTCTCGGAGTATGCTATCGAGGCAATGTAAAGGAGGTTGGGCAACCTTGTACAGAGAACAAACCCTAAAAAAATTCAATCCGGCGTTGGATAATATCCTTTATATACTCCATGATCTCCAGGATAACAACCCTGAACATTACCTTGCAAAAGAAGATATCAGGGCCTGTGCGGACTACCTGGAAGTTCCCTACAGCTACGTGCACAGCGTTGCAAGCTTCTACACCATGTTCAGCCTCAAGCCAAGAGGCCGCTATATCATACGGCTTTGCGATTCCCCGCCGTGCCATCTTATGGGGTCCCAGTCGCTCCTCGATTACCTGAAAAAGTCGCTGGATGTCAAAGTCGGAGAGACAACCAAGGACAAGATGTTCACCCTTGAGCTTACAAGCTGTCTCGGCGCCTGCGGAGTAGCCCCGGCAATGATGATCAACGAAGAGATGTTCGGCAATCTCACACCGGCGGCAGTTGACGCGATCCTGGAAAAAAGGAGAAAAGAGCTATGAACCTGGTGAGAAACCACGTACTGATAAGCATCGATGCAGGCACCATAATGGCGGGCGCCCGCGCAGTGGAAAAGGCCCTAATCGATGAGATTGCCGCACAGGGGCTTACCGCTGAGATATCCGTCCTGGAAACCGGCAGCATCGGCGCAACGGGCCAGGGGGTTATCCTTGTGGTCTATCCCGAGGGCGTTTATTACGGCAACGTAACCCCGCAGGACATTCCGGAGCTGGTGGAAGAGCATCTTTTAAAGGGACGGCCTCTCAAGCGCCTGATACTCTCTGAGATACCCGTGCAGCATGTCATCAAGAAAGAAAAAACGGGGCTTCTCAAAGAGCAGCCGCGCATCGTACTGAAAAACAGCGGCATTATCAACCCTGAAAATATTGATGAATATATCGCTGAAAACGGCTATGAGGCAATAGCCAAGGCGATCACCTCAATGACGCCCGACGAGGTGATCGAGGAGACAAAAAAGTCAGGCCTTGTAGGACGGGGCGGAGCTGCATTTACAACAGGCATGAAATGGGATTTTGCCCGTAAGGCCGCAGGCGACATCAAATACATCGTATGCAATGCCGATGAAGGTGAGCCGGGCACATTCAAAGACAGGCTCATACTTGAGGGCGACCCCCATAAGCTCATCGAAGGCATGCTCATAGCCGGTTATGCAGTCGGCGCAAGCAAGGGCTTCGTCTATATCAGGGGCGAATATGCACTTTCCATAGAGCGCCTCGAAAAGGCAATCGCCCAGGCAAGGCAATACGGGCTTCTCGGCGACAACATCCTCGAAAGCACGTTCAGCTTTGACATCACCGTGATGAAAGGGGCAGGGGCGTATGTCTGCGGCGAAGAGACCGCGCTGATCGAGTCGCTCGAAGGCAAGCGCGGCCATCCCCGGAACAAACCTCCTTACCCTGTTACAGAGGGACTCTGGGCAAAACCGACGGTTGTCAATAACGTGGAAACCCTCGCCAATGTCCCCGAGATCATCCTCCATGGCGCATCATGGTTCAGGGGATACGGGACAGAAAAATGCCCCGGCACAAAAGTATTTACCATTATCGGAAACGTTTCAACACCAGGGCTTATTGAAGTTGAGATGGGCACCACGTTGCGTGATATTATCTATGAGTATGCAGGCGGCATCAAAAACGGAAAAAAATTCAAGGGCGCACTCGTCGGAGGAGCAGCAGGAGCGTTTCTCGGCCCTGACATGCTCGACGTAAAAATGGATTTTGTCAACCTGAAAGAATACTCGGCAGTATTGGGATCAGGCGCAATCCTGGTTATGGATGAAGATGTTGACATGCTGGATATGCTCAAAAGCGTCCTTCATTTTTTCAGGCACGAATCGTGCGGCCACTGCGTGCCCTGTCGCCTTGGAACCGCCCAGCTGGTAAAGATCATTGACCGTATATCGGCATCCAAAGGGAAGAAGGACGATATCGATAAGCTCTTGAAGATCGCACAGGTTATGCAAGCCACATCCTTTTGTCCCCTCGGACAGTCACTCTATCTTCCGATCTCCAGTTCCCTGAAATATTTTGGGGGAGAGATACACAGCCGCGTTCGATAGTAGGGCAGTAATCCAGGGTAATAAAGATTTTGAGAATATTTCATGATAAAGGCAAAGATCAACAATGTCGACGTAGAGGTCCCCGAGGGGACGAGCATACTCTGGGCAGCACGAAAGGCAAACTTCACCATACCGACACTTTGCAGCCACCCTGACCTTGTTCCCGGTGGACAGTGCGGGATTTGCGTTGTCGAAATAGAAGGGATACCCGGGCTGAAGAGGGCCTGCATGACTCCGCTTGGCGAGGGATGGAAGGTCCATACCCACACCGCGCGCCTCATGGAGATAAGAAGGCAGCTCGTGGAACTTATCCTCTCCTATCACGATACAGACTGCCTTACATGCATAAAAAACAATAACTGTGAGCTCCAGGCCCTGGCAGCTACCCTCGGCATAAACACTGTTGAGTGGCATAGTCTTGAAGAAAGGCTGCCGATCGACAGGTCCAGCGCTGCAATCGTCAGGGACCCGAATAAATGCATCCTCTGCGGCAGATGTACGCAGGTATGTTCCAATATGCAGACCGTCAACGCCCTTGCGGTCAATCACAGGGGATATTCAACGGTCATCACTGCCGCTTTCGACATGGGCCTTGGAAATAGCGTCTGCATAAATTGCGGACAGTGCGTCGTGCATTGCCCGGTGGGCGCCCTGTATGAGAACAGCCATATCGAAAAGGTATGGGACGCTATTCATGACCCGGACAAGTTTGTGGTTGTCCAGGAGGCCCCGGCTGTAAGGGTCATGCTTGGAGAAGAGTTCGGCATGGAGCCGGGCACCCTCGTGACGGGCAAGATGTATGCTGCATTGAGGAGGATCGGATTTGACGCCGTCCTTGATACAAACTTCAGCGCCGACCTCACCATCATAGAAGAAGGCACAGAGCTCGTATCACGATTAAAAACAGGCAAAAACCTTCCCCTCATCACAAGCTGCAGTCCAGGATGGATAAAATTCATGGAGACATTCTTCCATGATATGATACCCCATATGTCAACCGCGAAATCTCCGCAGCAGATGTTCGGAGCGCTTGCCAAGACGTACTTTGCAGAACAGAGGGGCATAGCACCGGAAAAGATCGTTTCCGTATCCATCATGCCCTGTACGGCAAAAAAATTCGAGTGCCAGAGGCCGGAGATGAGGGCAAGCGGCTTCCAGGATGTTGACTTCGTGTTGACAACGAGGGAGATCGGCAGAATGCTGAGGGAAGCCGGCATAGACCTTAACGAGATGCCTGACGAAAAGGCCGATAGCCTGCTCGGTGAATACACCGGGGCGGCGACGATCTTTGGCACAACGGGAGGGGTCATGGAGGCCGCCCTGCGATCGGCCTATTTTCTTGTTGCCGGTCGTGAGCTGGAAAGCATCGACATTGCGCCGGTAAGAGGGCTGAAAGGCATAAAAGAGGCGGAGATTGACATTGACGGCCTGAAGGTTAAGGTAGCCGTTGCACACAGCGGAGGGCAGGCGCGAAGATTGATGGAAAAGGTGCAGGACCAGCTCAGGAACGAAGGGAAAAGCGAATACCATTTTATCGAGGTCATGGCCTGTCCCGGCGGTTGCGTGGGCGGCGGCGGGCAATCATGGGGCAGCAATATGGCAAAGAGGGCGCGCCGTGGCGAGTCCCTTTACGCAGAAGACAGATCGCTGCAGCACAGGCGGTCCCACGAAAACCCCTCCATCAAGGTATTATATGAAAAATTCCTTGGAAAACCGAATTCTGAAAAATCCCACACACTTCTCCACACTCATTATTACAAAAGAAGTACTGTGGATGGCGACATTATTGCTGAACAATAACTCTGCAAGGGAGGAACACTATGGTCACTGAAAACCAATGCAGTTGTGAGCAGGCACAGGAAGAAGAGCTTTATGGCAAACTGCAGGAGGTCATAAAGGAGCATAAAGGAAAACCGAAGGAACTCATCATGGCGCTGCACAAGGCACAGAACCTTTTCGGCTATCTGCCGCGAAAAGTCCAGGAGATGGTTGCAGAGGGCCTCAACGTCTCTCTCAGCGAGGTCTACGGCGTCATTACATTCTACAACTTCTTTTCCACTGCCCCCCAGGGAAGGAATAACGTGAAGGTCTGCCTTGGCACGGCATGCTATGTTCGCGGTGGACAGGCGTTATTGAAAAAAGCTGAAAAAGAACTGGGGATCAAGGCAGACGAAACCACCGAGGACAGGAGATACTCGCTGGGCATTGTACGCTGCATAGGCGCGTGCGGGCTTGCGCCTGCAATGCTGATCAACGATGATGTGTATGGAAGGGTAAAAACCACAAAAATGATGGAGATCATAAAAAAATACGAGTGAGTACAAGTAAATAAGGAGGCATGTGATATGGATGGGATACGTGCTCATGTTTTAATTTGTGCAGGTGCTGCTTGTGTATCCTCTGGCTGTCGGGAAATACGCGACGCTATGGTCAATAAAGTACAGGAATATAAGCTTCAGGAGGAAGTGAAGATCATTGAAACCGGATGCGTCGGCTCCTGTGATCTTGGCCCGCTTGCCCTTGTCTATCCTGAGGGCGTCTTTTATCAGAAACTGAAGCCTGAGGATGTGGATGAGATAGTAAGGGAGCATCTCCTTAAGGGCCGGATCGTTGAACGTCTGCTGTATAAGGAGCCAGGCACAACGGAGACAATTCCCGCTTTAAAGGAGATAGACTTCTTCAAGAACCAGACAAAGATAGTGTTGCGGAACTGCGGCGTTATTGACCCCCGCAATATCGATGAGTATATAGCCCGCGACGGCTACCAGGCGCTGGCCAAGGTCCTTACCTCAATGACCCGCGAAGAGGTGATAGATGAGGTAACAAAGTCAGGGCTTCGCGGACGTGGTGGCGGCGGATTCCCTACGGGCCTCAAGTGGAAGTTCACCTTTCAATCCCCCGGGGATGTCAAATACGTCGTCTGCAATGCCGACGAAGGCGACCCCGGTGCTTTTATGGACCGCAGCGTCCTTGAGGGC